>DATCRS010000312.1:0-8388 GCA_036568845.1 Devosia sp.
GCGGGAAGCGCCGGAATGGTAAGGCATTTTCGACGAGGGCACGCGCCGTGGAATGAACCGCTAGGCGAGGCGTGTCGGGCGCATCCTTGGTTTCGGCGTCAGGCCAAACCGAGCCCGGTCGCCATTGATGTGCCTACGCACCAGGCACACCTTCGCCGGGTGACGGCGTCGGCCGTTCTGTAGGCGGGATCGGCGGTATTTCTGCCGGCGGCTCGGGAAAGGTGCCGGGAACACGGTCGGGCTGCGGGCCGGGGACCGGCGGAATGAAGTCGGGGCCGGGGACCGGATTGGGGTTGGGTGGCGGGATGGTGTCCGGGCGCGGCGGTTCGGCGGGGATGGGCATTTTTGACCTCCCTTGGACAATGAGCACCGATGGGCGAACGCCCGTCCCACCGCCATCGTTCCGTGAAAGCCCGGTACCGAGCATTTGAATCAAATGCCAAGCCGGTAACGTTAACCCTTAGTTACGTTTTTTGCTCGCGCTTGAGTCGCGGCGGGGGATGAGTAGGGTGCCCTCAACGAGATCGCGTTGCCCTCCCAGAGACAGCGTAATCCGAAAACCCCTACGGTTTCTCTCAGGTCCGCCGCAACTCCTGAGTCCGTAGGGAGGCTGGTCCGGATGCGGACAGAGTGGCCTCTTCGACAAGCCGCTCCGGACCGGCCACTTTTCAGGAAGTGGTGCAGCTCCGCTTCGACGCGTTTGGGAACGCAAAACAAAACCCCGCGCTTTTGGCGCGGGGTTTTGTCATTCCCTGGAGCGGGAGGCCGATCTTATTTGATCTTGGCTTCCTTGAACTCGACGTGCTTGCGCACGACCGGATCGTACTTGGTGAACGAGAGTTTCTCGGTCTGGGTACGGGCGTTCTTCTTGGTGACGTAGTAGAAGCCGGTATCGGCGGTCGAGACGAGCTTGATCTTGATCGAGTTGGCTTTGGCCATGGCTGTGTCCTTAAGAACCAAGCCGCGCGACTTGAAGCGCGCGGCGCTAACTGTTCGGGCCAGGCCCGTCAAATTCGGGCGCAACCTACGGATTTGCAGCCAAATGTCAAGCTGAGCCATTGTGGCCCCGAGAGGCAGGAGCATGGCCATGACCGAAAGCACGGAACTGCTCAAGAAGCTGCAGGTGAAGGCAGGCGCCAGGCTTTGGCTGGTCAATGTGCCGCAGGCGATCGCCGAGGCACTGACCGCCGGGGCCGAGGTCGAGCCGGTCAAGCACGGCGAGCCCTGCGACGGCGTCATCGCCTTCTGCGAGACGCCCGCCGAGGTGGCGGCGTTTTCGGCGCAGGCGTTGGAGGTGCTGCCGGAGGATGGGCTCCTATGGTTCGCCTACCGAAAGGGCGAGAAGGCAGGCGGCCTCAGCCGCGACGAAGGCTGGCAGGCGCTGGCGGCGGCCGGCTATCGGCCGGTGCGATCGATCTCCATCAATGACACCTGGACCGGATTGCGGTTCCGCGAGAGGGCGAAGGTGAAAGCGAAAGAGGGATCGCAATTCGCTTAGAATGCTCGACCTCGCAGTCGTCGCCTCCTCCCCCTTGAGGGGAGGGAACGAGGGAGGGGGTTAAGCAGTCAACACCCTGGCTCCCAAACCCCCACCCCCAACCCCTCCCCTCAAGGGGGAGGGGAGCGAGAGGCCAGTGCCACTCGGAGTAGCCTAGATCTCGTCAGGCTCCGCGGGATCCCGGTGGCTCGGGTCAAAACCGTGCATGTAGTTGGCCCATTGCAGCCCGACCACGGCGCCCTTGATGGAGGGCAGCATGACGAGCGGCAGGAAGAGGGCCAACGGCACCATGGTGGCGAGATAAACCCAGGGCTGCTGCGGGGCGAAGGTCTCGAATTCCATCATGAGGCCGATGATGATGTGGCCAACGATGACGATCGAGATGTAGGGCGGCATGTCGTCCGCCTTGTGCCACTTAAGCTCCTCGCCGCAGTGAGAGCAGGTGTCCGCGACCTTGAGATAAGCCCGGAACAGCTTGCCCTTGCCGCAATTGGGACAACGGCACTTGACGCCGTTCCAGATGGCGCGACCCACGGGCCGGTGCTCGCGCGTCGCGTGAATTTCGATGCTCATTTTCGCCTTTTGACGGCCCCAGCACGTTTGCCAGAACTTCTTCCGCGGGGCCCGTAAGACCTAGATGGTCGCTTTGCCCCTCTTTTGACAGAAGACGGATTGACGCGGGTGCCCTCGGAGAGCAGCTCGAAGCGTAACGCGCCGGCTACGGGTGCGGCTTCGAGCAGGCGGACCTGCACGGTGTCGCCCAGCCGGAACATTTCGCCGGTGCGGTCGCCGATCATCGCCTGCTGTTCCTCGACGAAGCGGTAGTAGTCGGCGCCGAGGGTTGAGGCGGGGATGAAGCCGTCGGCGCCCGTTTCGAGCAGCCGGACGAAGAGGCCGGAACGGGTGACGCCGGAGATGCGGCCCATGAACTTGGCGCCGATCTGCTGGGCGAGGAAGGCGGCGAGGAGCCGGTCGGCGGTCTCGCGCTCGGCCGCCATGGCGCGGCGCTCGGTCATAGAGATGTGCTGCGCGATGCCGGTGAGCTTGGCCTCCTCGTTCTCGGAGAGACCGTCGTCGCCGAGCTTCAGGGCGCGGATCAGGGCACGGTGGACGATGAGATCGGCGTAGCGGCGGATGGGCGAGGTGAAGTGGGCGTAGCGGTCGAGGTTGAGGCCGAAATGACCGTAATTGTCGGCCCCATACTCCGCCTGCGCCTGGCTGCGGAGCACCATTTCGGAGACCTGCTCGATCTTGCCCGACTCCCGCGCCTTGGCGAGGACGCGGTTGAAGTCCTGGGTACGGACCGCCTCGGTCTTGTTGAACGAGAGCTCGAGCGAGGCGAGGAAGTCGCGTAGCGCCGCCAGCTTTTCTTCGCTCGGGGCGTCGTGAACGCGGTAGAGCAGGGGTGACTTGTGCTTTTCCAGCGTTTCGGCGGCCGCGACATTGGCGGCGATCATCATCTCCTCGATGAGGCGATGGGCCTCCAGCCGCTCGGGCACGAAGATGTCGCGGACCATGCCTTTCTCGTCGAGCAGGATTTTCCGTTCCGGCAGGTCGAGATCGAGGGGGCTGCGGCGGGTGCGCGCCTTGACCATGGTCTCGTAGGCGGCCCAGAGCGGCTTGAGGATGGTCTCGAGGATAGGACCGGTCTTGTCGTCCGGCTTGCCGTCGATGGCGGCCTGGGCTTGGCTGTAGCTGAGCTTGGCGGCGGAGCGGAAGATCACGCGGTGGAACGAGTGGCGCTTCTTCTTTCCCTCGGCGTCGAACACCATGCGGACCGCCAGAGAGGCTTTGTTGGCGCCTTCCTTCAGCGAACCCAACTCGTTGGAAATGCGCTCGGGCAGCATGGGGACGACGCGGTCAGGGAAGTAGACCGAATTGCCGCGGAGAAAAGCCTCGCGGTCGAGCGCGGTGCCGGGACGGACATAGGCCGCGACATCGGCGATGGCGACATAGACGATGTGGCCGCCGGCATTGTTGGCGTCGGTGTCGGCCTCGGCATAGACGGCGTCGTCGTGATCCTTGGCATCGGCCGGGTCGATGGTGATGAGCGGGATATGCCGCCAATCCTCGCGGCCCTTTAGGTCGACCTCTCGGGCCGCCTCGGCTTCCTTCAGCACGGCGTTCGGGAAGCGATAGGGAATTTCGAGGGAATGGATGGCGATCATCGAGACCGCCCCCTCGGAATTGGGATTGCCGATGACATTCGTCACCCGGGCGCGGGGAATCATCAGGCGGCCGGTGAACTTCACCTCGACTTCGACGAGATCGCCGTCGCGGGCGTCGCCGAGATCGCCCGACTGGATGCGCATCTCCTTCTGCTTGCGGTCGACCGGGACGAGGCGGGCGCCATCCTCATCGAGGCGGACGATGCCGATATGGCCCCGGCGCGGCTTGTCGAGAATCTTCATCGGCCGCGCGGTGTAGTGCGGCACGGTGTCCTCGCCGGGATGGACGCGGGCGAGGATTCGGTCGCCCGGTGCCGGCACGACGCGATCGTCGGGCTTCAGCTTGAGCATGACGCGGGGTTTCTCGCCGTCCTCGTCGCTCCAGTTGGCGGGGTAGGCGTACATGACGTCGGGGTCGGCATCGGGGGGGATGTCGAGCACGGTGACAGCCGGCAGGGCGGCGGTGGGGCGGATATGCCGGCGCTGGCGGGCGATGAGGCCCTCGCCCTCCATTTCCTTGAGCAGCACCTTGAAGGGCGTGCGCAAGTCGCCCTTGATGCCGAAATATTTCGCGAGGCCGCGCTTGCCATCGATGCCGGCCTCGTTGGCCATGGCTTCGAGAATGGCTTCGCGCGTCGGGAGGTCGCCGGTGCGGAACTGGCGGGTGGGCTTCTTGCCGGTGGCGGGTTTTTCTTTGATTCTGGCCATCACGGGGTTTCGTTTGGTTGCTGATAAATAGGCCACCGCAGGCGGCTTGCCAAATCGGACCTAGGCGGGCTTGAGTGACAGCATGACCCTCCCATTCTTCGACGGCCACAATGACACGCTCCTCAAACTCCTCGAGGAGGGCGGTCCGGAAAGAGAACGCGCCTTCGTCGAAGGGTTTCCAAAGGGGCACATCGATCTGCCGCGGGCGAAAAGGGCCGGCATGGCGGGTGGCTTCTTCGCGATGTTCCCGCCGTCGCTCAAATCGAACCTCAAGGATGTGGCAGCCGCGCCCATGGGCGACGGCACGCTGCCGCCGGAGCTAGCGGTCGCCGATGCCCAGGCGGTCACCAACGCCATGGCTACGGGTTCGCTGGCGGCGATTTTCCATATCGAAGGGGCGGAGGCGATCGATACGGAGTTTCGCTCGCTCGATGTGCTGCATGCGGCGGGCCTCAGGTCAATCGGCATCACCTGGAGCCGGGCTAACGCCTTCGCGTCTGGAGTGCCGTTCCGGGCGAACGCCGATCCGGACATAGGGCCGGGGCTGACAGAGGCAGGCAAGGAACTGGTGAGGCTCTGCAACGCTATGGGCGTCATGCTCGACCTCAGCCACCTCAACGCTGCCGGTTTTCGCGATGTGGCGGCGATTTCGGACCGGCCGCTGGTGGCAACGCATTCGAACGTGCATGCCATCAGCCCGCACTCCCGCAACCTGGTCGATTGGCAGCTGGCGGCCATCCGGGAGAGTCGGGGTGTCGTGGGCCTCAACTTCGCCACCGGCTTCCTGCGGCCGGACTGCACCTTCCGGGCCGATACCGAGATCGAGGTGATGGTCCGGCATGTCGACGCCCTGGTGGAAGCCCTAGGCGAGGACGGCGTCGCGCTTGGCTCCGATTTCGACGGCGCCATGATGCCGGCCCCGCTCGGCGATGTCACCGGCGTGCCGAAGTTGCTGCAGGCCCTCCTCGACAAGGGCTATGGCGAGCCGCTGGTGCGCAAGATCGCGCTGGAGAATTGGCTCGGGCTGCTGGAGCGGACGTGGGGCTGACGCGGGTGCCTACGACCTAGCCCTTCGACAGGCTCAGGATGAGTCTCCCAGAGGCCTCATGGTGAGCGTGTCGAACCACGTGGCCGGGCACGCCTAGAACGGCGCGTCTTCGCTTTCGGTTTTCTTGGCGGTCGCCTTTTTCGCCGGGGCCTTTTTGGCGGCCGGCTTCTTTGCAGCCGTTTTAGCAGGGGCTTTTTTGGCCGCGGCCTTGCGGGCCGGCTTCTTGCCGGTGGCGCCCGCGCGGGCCTGGATGAGCTCGAGGGCCTGCTCGAGCGTCACGTCAGCCGGCGCCACCGTCTTGGGGATGGTGGCGTTGACCTTGCCCTGGTTGACGTAGGGGCCATAGCGGCCTTCGCGCACGGTGATGGGACCGTCGGCATGGTCGAAGGACTTGATCGCGGCCGGTGCCGCGCGGGTGCCGCCCTTGCTGAAGCGGCCACCGCCGGCGGCCTTTTGTGCGAGGAGGTCGACTGCCCGGTTGAGGCCGACGGTGAAGACTTCTTCGGCATCGGACAGGTTGGCGTAAGTGCCGTCGTGCAGGATGAACGGGCCGTAGCGGCCGATGCCGGCAGTGATGGCCTTGCCGGTTTCCGGATGGTCGCCGACGACGCGCGGGAGGCTCAGGAGCTGCAGCGCCTGTTCGAGCGTCAAGGTGCCCGGCGTCCAGCCCTTGGGGAGCGATGAGCGCTTGGGCTCCGTGCCCTCGCCGAGCTGGACATAGGGACCGAAACGCCCCGATTTCAGGAACACCTGCTCGCCGGAATCCGGGTCGGTGCCGAGAATGCCGTCGCCGGCTGCCTCGGTGGCGGCGCCGGTTGCGGCGTCCGAGAGCTGCATGGTGTGGCGGCATTCGGGATAGTTCGAACAGCCGATGAAGGCGCCAAACTTGCCGAGCTTGAGCGACAGCGTGCCGGTACCGCAGGTGGGGCACCGGCGCGGGTCGGAGCCATCCGCCTTGGGGGGGAAGATGTGGTCCGAAAGAAGCTCGTTGAGGGCATCGAGGACTTCGGAGACCCGGAGGTCCTTGATCTCCTCGGTGTGGCCCTGAAAATCCTTCCAGAACTGGCGGAGGACCTCTTTCCAGTCGAGCTTGCCGTCGGAGATGAGGTCGAGCTGCTCTTCGAGGCTGGCGGTGAAGCCGTACTCGACATAGCGGGTGAAGAAGCTCTCGAGGAAGGCGATAACCAGCCGGCCGCGGTCTTCCGGGACGATGGCGCGCTTGTCGAGCCGCACATAGTTGCGGTCCATCAGCACCGAAACGGTTGCGGCGTAGGTGGACGGGCGGCCGATACCGACCTCTTCCATCTTCTTGATGAGGCTGGCTTCGGTGTAGCGCGGCGGCGGCTGGGTGAAATGCTGCTCGATGACCGTCTCCTCGAGCCTGGGGCGATCGCCAACGGCCAGCGGCGGCAGCTCGCGCGATTCCTCGTCGTCATCGTCGCGCTCGGTGCTGGCCTCGACGCCGTAGAGGGCAAGGAAGCCGGGGAAGGTGACCACCGATCCAGTCGCGCGGAGTTCCACTGCCCGAGGGGTGCCGGACACCTGGATGTCGGCGGTGGTGCGCTCGATCTCGGCCGATTTCATCTGGCTGGCGAGCGTGCGCTTCCAGATTAGCTCATAGAGCCGGTGCTGGTCCGCGTCGTTCCGCAGCGTGTCCGGGTGGCGGAACATGTCGGTGGGACGGATGGCCTCGTGTGCTTCCTGCGCGTTCTTGGCCTTGGTTTGGTAGATGCGGGCCTTTTCGGGCAGGTAGTTGTCGCCGAAGTTCTTGGCGATGGCGCGGCGCGCCTGTTCGATGCCTTCGGGAGCCATCTGCACGGCATCGGTACGCATATATGTGATGATGCCGGCCTCGTAGAGCCGCTGGGCGATCTGCATCGTGCGGGCCGGCGAGAAGCCGAGGCGCGATGAGGCATCCTGCTGCAGGCTCGAGGTGGTGAAAGGCGCGTAAGGGTTGCGCTTGGTCGGCTTCTTGTCGACGGCGGTGACCGAGAACACGCCATTGTCGATGGCGTTCATGATCGCCCGGGCTTCGTCGCCGGACTTGATGTCGAGCTTGTCGGTCTTCTTGCCATCCACCGAGTAGAGCCGGGCCTCGAAGGACTTGCCCTTCTCGTTGAGCTTGGCGACGACCGACCAGTATTCCTGGGGCTTGAACCGCTCTATCTCGGCCTCGCGGTCACAGACGAGGCGCAGGGTCACCGACTGCACGCGGCCGGCCGAGCGCGAGCCCGGGAGCTTGCGCCAGAGGATCGGCGAGAGCGTGAAGCCGACAAGATAGTCGAGGGCGCGGCGGGCGAGATAAGCCTCGACCAGCGGCTCGTCGATGTCGCGCGGGTGCTGCATCGCCTCGGTGATTGCCGACTTGGTGATGGCGTTGAACACGACGCGGCTCACCGGCTTGTCCTTGACCAGCTTCTTCTGCCGCAGGACGTCGAGCACGTGCCAGGAAATGGCCTCGCCCTCGCGATCGGGGTCGGTGGCGAGGATCAACTCGTCGGCGCCCTTCAAAGCGTTGCCGATATCGGAGAGGCGCTTGCGGGAAGCCGTGTCGACCTCCCAGTCCATCGCGAAATCCTCCTCCGGACGCACCGAGCCGTCCTTGGCCGGCAGGTCGCGGACATGGCCGAAGCTGGCCAGGACCTCGTAGTCCTTGCCCAAATAGCTGTTGATTGTCTTGGCCTTGGCCGGACTTTCAACGATGACCAGTTTCATCCGTGACGCCGCTTTGGAGGGGATTTGAACGCGGCGCAACATGGTGAAGCGGCTGAGGCCTGTCAACCTGCGCCGCCGGAGAGGGCGCCATTCTCCGTAGGAGAAGATTCCTGAGGATCAGTCGCGCAGGGCGACCAGTTGGCCGGACGACCACTCGAGCCGTCCGGCAAGGTCGAGCTCGAGCATCAGCGTCTGCAGCGTACCGACCGGCAGGCGGAGCGCGGCAACGAGCTCGTCCATCGGAATGGGGG
>DATCRS010000313.1:0-5903 GCA_036568845.1 Devosia sp.
GGTGACAATCGGCTTTTCGAGATCGATGCCCGCCTCAGCAAAAATGGCGTGGAGCTCGTTGGCCGGGCGGAGGTGCCCGTCTACGGAAAGGCTGCCGGACGGCACGCTAAGGCTGCCTGGAATGTGACCCGAGGCGAGTCCCGGCCGCGGCTCCGGCGCCTCGCCGCGGAAGCGATCACCGGGCCGGGCATCGACGATGGCCTTGGCGCCGGTGGCGCTGTAATTCCGAACATCAGCAAAGCTGTCGACCAGCTCCGGCCGGAAGCCGGGATAAAAGATCTTCGGGGTGCGCATGGTCTGGCCGGCCTCGGTCGGCCGAGTCTCGGCGCGCCACTTCGGGCCGCCGCCATCGAGCACGCGCACGTCTCGTGCGCCCATGACATTGAACGTCCACCAGACCCGCGGCGCCGAGAACACGCCCGCCTCATCGTAGACGATGATCGTGTCGGTATCGGCGATACCGAGTGCGCCGACCGCCGCCGCAAACTCCTCCGGCCGCGGCAGCATGTGCGGCAGGGTGGTGCGTTTGTCGGCGATATCGTCGATGCCGAAGAACACTGCGCCGGGGATGTGGCTCTGCAGGTACTCCTCATACCCCTTCCGCCCAGCCGCCGGCATGTACCAGCTGGCATCCACCACGACGACATTGTCGTCCGTGAGATGCTCGGCAAGCCATTCGGTGGAAACGAGGAAATGGGTCATGGGGGGTCTCGGGGTATGGTGTTTCCCTTGCTACCGTCCCGCGCGGGCATTCTCAACATCTCCACAACCACGATGTCATCCCGGCGGAGGCCGGGATCCAGTACTCACAAGTGCTGGGCATTCGCGCGTGAGCCGCAGCATCGAGGGTACTGGGCCCCGGCCTCCGCCGGGGTGACGGCAAGTGGAGGGGAGATATCCGGGCAATGCTGGCGCCAGCCTACCACCCCCTCACCACCCCATGCTCCGTCAGTTCCACCATCGCCAGCGTCTGGTCGAGGTGTTCGGCGCGCCAGCTCAACAGCCGCTCAGCCATCTCGATGCGTATATGCGCATAGCTCGGGTCGTCGGCGACGTTGTGGAGGCAGTGGGGGTCAGCAGTGAGGTCGAACAGTAGCGGCGGCATGGCGGCGAAGTGGACATATCTCCACTTGTCGGTGCGGATCACCGCGAGATTGAGCTGGTTGGACCGGAGCCCGAAGGCGCGCTCGGTCGATTGCCCGGCAATGTCGCGGAAGTCGAACTCCCAGTGCACCGCATCGTTGCCCTCGTGCTCGACCAGCGAGTGGCCGTCGGGGTGGTGGGTGGGCTCGACATCCATCAGTTCGAGCAGGGTCGGGAAAATGTCTACCGCCTCGGTGTAGCCGCGCACCGTGCGGCCGGCAGGGAAGCCAGAGCCCTTGATCACCAGCGGGATGTGCTGGCTTTCGTCGAAATAGCCGCCTTTGCCGAGTGCATAGTGGTCGCCCATCATTTCGGCGTGGTCAGAGGTGAAAATCACCAGCGTCTCGTCCCACTCGCCGCGCGCCTTGATCGCAGCGAAGGCGCGGCCCAACTGGTCGTCGACCTCGGTGATCATGCCGTAGTACGTCGCCTTGATCTGGCGGAACTCGGCTTCGGTGAGGTCGCGCAGCATCTTGCGCGAGCCGAAGACGAAGTTCTCGGCGCCGGTGGTCTCCAGCATGAACTCGAGCAGCCGCTGCTGCGCCGTCTCGGTCGCCATTGTTGGCCCGCGGCGGAAGCCCTCGACCTCGTTGGGCCGGTACATGGTGTTGTAGGGCGCCGGCACGATGAAGGGCGGATGGGGCCGGAGGAACGAGAGGTGCGCGAACCAGGGCCGCTCCTGTTCGCCCAGCCAGCGGACGAACTCGCCGGTGAGGAAGGCCGTCTGCGTCTGGTCCTTGCTGTAGGCAGGCGGCGCGTCGCTGATGGTCCCTGGCGCGACGCCGACCGGCAGGTGGGCCCGCTCGTGGTCATGGAGTTCCAACCCCTGCGTCCGAAGCCAGCTGAGCCACGGCTTTTCGTGCTCGGGCAGTTTGACCCGCGTGGTGAAGCCGGGCAGGACACTTTCATAGGTGAGGTTGTCGGGGTCGTTCGCCGCCTTGCCGGTCGGGTCGAGCGAGACGTCGGTATAGCCGAACAGGGTCGGATCGTAGCCGGCCCGCCGCGCCGCCAAGGCGATATTGTCGAACCGCGCCGCCAACGGCGTGCCGTTGCGGCAGACGCGATTGTTCATCTGGTAGAGGCCGGTATAGAGGCAGGCCCGCGCCGGCGAGCAGGGCGCCGCTTGCGAATAGTGCCGGAGGTACGCCGTGCCCTCCGCCGCGAGCGCGTCCAGGTTGGGTGTCCTGACAACATTGTTGCCGGCATAGCCGACCGCATCGCCGCGCCACTGGTCGGCGGTGATCAGCAGAATGTTCATGGCGCCCAGACCTCGTGGTTCGACAAGCTCACCATGAGGTCTTCCGAGCAACTCTCAGTAGACCTCATCCTGAGCTTGTCGAAGGACGAGGTCGTGGCATCAATTGTCAAGCACCAGCACGTCGCTCGACGCGATGCCCACGCGCACCTGTGAACCGTGCGCAGGCGGCGGCGTGCGCTGGTCGTTGAAGGTGTCGAGGCTGACGACATTGCCGCCCAGGTCGACCTTCAGCCGGATCACCGAGCCGAGGAACGCTACCTCGCTCACCGTGCCATCGAGGACGATGTCGCGCGCGGCGCCGTTGGCAAGCGAAACCGCCTCCGGTCGCATGGTCAGCGCCACCATCTCGCCCGAGCTGATCCCTTCCGGCAACGATGGAATCTGAGCCTCGGCGCTTCCGATGGCGACGGTCTTGCGGCTCGCGTCCACTACCCTGGCGTTGAGCGTGTTCAGCGTCCCCACGAAGGTAGCGACGAACTTGGTTTTGGGCCGATTGTAGATCTCGAACGGCGCTCCGAACTGCTCGACATGGCCGGCATTCATCACCACGATGCGGTCCGAGATCGACAGCGCCTCCTCCTGGTCGTGGGTCACAAAAACGGTGGTGATGCCCAACTCGCGCTGGATTTCCCGGATCTGTTCGCGCAGGCTCACGCGGATCTTGGCGTCGAGCGCCGAGAGCGGTTCATCGAGCAGCAGCATGCGCGGACTGGGCGCGAGGGCGCGAGCAAGGGCGACGCGCTGCTGCTGGCCGCCCGAGAGCTCGAACGGGTAGCGCTTGCCGAAGCCGGAAAGACCGATGAGCTTGAGCATCTCCTCGACCCGAGCCCGCCGCTGCTCGCGGCCCGTGCCGGCGATCTTCAGCCCGAAGCCGATATTGTCCTCGACATTCATGTTGGGGAACAGCGCATAAGCCTGGAACACCATGCCGATCTTGCGCTGGTTGGGGCTGAGATCGGTGATGTCCTTGCCCTCGACGATGATCTGCCCGGACGTCGGCCGCTCGAAGCCGGCAATCATCCTCAGGATCGTGGTCTTGCCGCAGCCGGAGGGACCGAGCAGCGAGACGAATTCGCCCTTCTCGAATCCGAGGTCGACCCCCTTCACCACGGTCGTGCTGCCGAAGGTTTTGACGAGCTCGGCGATGCGGAGAAAATCCTCGGCCATGATGGTCTAGTCCTTGCGGGCGGTCTTGGGAGCGAAGCGGGCGAGCAGCTGAATCATGCCCATCGCGCCCCAGGTGACGATGAACGAGACGATGGCGAGCGCCGACGGCTCGTAGGCGCGGTTGGCGCCCACATTCTGCATATAGACGCCGAACACCTGCCGGTTGAGCAAGCTCGCAATGGTGAACTCGCCGATGACGATGGCAAGCGTCAGGAAGGCGCCAGAGAGCACCGCCACGATGATGTTGGGAAAGATCACGCGGGTGATGATGGTCCACTGGTTGGCGCCGAGAATGTTGGCTGCCTCGGTCAGCGTCTGCACGTCGATGGTGCGGAGGCCCGTGTCCACTGCGCGATAGAGGTAGGGCAGGGCCAGCGCGACATAGGCCAGCGTCAGCAGGACGTCGCTGCCGAAATTGCTGCCCAGCAGCGGCAGGATCGAGGATGTGTTGTACATCCGGATGTAGCCGAAGACGAGGATGATCGCCGGGATGATCAGCGGCAGCAGCGTGACGAATTCGATGATCGGCCGCAGCTGCGGCGCCCGCAGCCGCACGTAATAGGCGGCGGGGACGACGATGAGGATGCCGACGACGATGGTCGCGAGGCCCACAATCAGCGAGTAGCTGAAGGCGGACTGGAAGCGGCCGTCGGAAAAGACGTTGGCATAGGCGTCGAACGAATAGGTGCCGCGGCGGATCTTCAGCGAAAACTCGAATGTCGCGATCAGCGGCACAAGAAAATAGAGCGCGCCGATGCCGAAGACGATCCAGGACCAGAGCCGGCTGGATTTCATTTGAGCCACCGTTCGGCGCGGGTGCGGACCACGAGATAGATGATGTTGGCGAAGGCGGTGACCACGATCATGCCCAGCGCCAGCGCGGCACCGAGGCCGGGATTGTGCAGCACGTCGCCGCGGATCTGCGCATAGAGCAGGATGGGCACGATGTTGAGCGACGAGCCGGTCAGCGCATAGGCAGTTGCGATGGCGCCGAAGGCGTTGGCAAAGAGAAGCGAAAGCGTACCGAGGAGGTTCGGCCACAATACGGGCAGCCCCACATAGCGCCAGAACTGCCAGTTGGAAGCGCCAAGGGTGGCTGCAGCCTCGCCCCACTCGCGCTTCAGCCCATCGATCGCCGGCGCGATGATGAGGATCATCAGCGGGATTTGGAAATAGAGGTAGGTGACCGTCAGGCCCCAGAAGCTCAGGACGTTGAACGAGCGGCTGAGGTCGAAGCCGAACAGCGACTTCAGCAGCACCGTGACCAGGCCGAGCCTCCCCAGGGTGGCGATGAAGGCGAAGGCCAGCGGAATGCCGGCGAAGTTCGAGGCCACGCCGGAAAAGGTCATCACCGCCGAACGGATGCCGTCGGGCAGGCGGCCGCGGATGATGGCGAGCGCGATGGCAAGGCCGATGCCAGCGCCGAGGACCGCCGAAGCCGCGGAGACCCGGATCGAGATCCAGAACGAGGCTACGATCTGCGGCTCGGCAAGGCCGATGAGATTGTCGAGCGTGAAGTTGCCCTGGCGGTCCTGAAAGGCACCGACGACGAGTCCCAGCGTCGGCATCACCAGGAAGAGCACGGCAAAGATGATGAACGGCGCGATGGCGAGGATATCGCCGGACCGCAGCGTCGTAAGGAACCTGAAGGGGTTGCCGCCAACGCGTACGGCCGACCCGGAGACCGGGCCGGCCGCTTTGTCAGCACTGGCGCTGACGTTTGCCATCTTACTGGACGTTGGCGCCGACGACGCTGTCCCACTGGGCGGTGATCGCTTCCTTGGCGGCAGCCTGTTCGTCGAGCGTGGGGAACACGGCCTTGCCGTAGGCGTCGGCTGGCGGGAGCTTGTCGAGCAGCTCCTGCGGAACCTTGCCGTTGGCGGCGAGGTCGTTGAAGCGGATCGGGTGGCAGTAGCCGGCGAGCCAGCCGATCTGGCCTTCGTCCGAATAGAGGTATTCCATCCAGAGCTTGGCCGCGTTGGGGTGCGGCGCATAGGCCGAGATGGCCTGGATGTAGACGCCTGCGACGACGCTGTCGGACGGCACGATCACTTCGGCCGCCGGATTGCCGGCAAAGCCGTCGCGCCAGGCGAGCGCATTGTAGTCCCAGTTGACGATGATCGGGGTGGTGCCCTGGGCGACCGAGGCGGCCTTGCCGATGACTGGGACGAAGTTGCCGGCCTTGTTGAGCTCGGCAAAGAAGGCGAGGCCGGCTTCGCCAGCGGCGGCGCCGGCGGCAGCACCGGTCGAAAGGCCGGCCGCATGCACGCCCGAGATGGCCTGGTTGGCTGCGCGCGGGTCACCGGCGAGAGCAAAGGCGTTAGCGTATTCCGGC
>DATCRS010000314.1:0-7709 GCA_036568845.1 Devosia sp.
GTGCCAGCCGGTCCAGTGCCCCGCCGAATCCGGGGTCGATCTCGAGCGCGGCCTCGAGATACGCAACGCCCTGGTCGAAATTGCCGCGGTCGAGCTCCAGTGTGCCGGCGGCGGTGAGGTGGCCCGGCTGCAACGGCTCGAGCTCGGCACCCTTCAACAGCTCGGCGATGGCGCCGTCGACATTATTCGCGGCAAGCTCGACGTCGGCTCGCGTCCGCGGCGCAAGTACATTGTTCGGCGAGCGCCGTTCCAACTCGTCGAGTGCCATCCGGGCTTCCTTGGCATCACCGCTTCGCAGCAGGGCGCGGGCGAGTCCGGCGCGGGCAACATGGAAGTCCGGGTCGATGGCGAGGGCCGCCCGGTACTCGGCAGCAGCCGCAGCGGCGTCGCCACCGCGCAGCTCGATGTCGCCGACGAGGTTGTGCGCCCACTTGGCGTCCTTGCTGCCCGCCAGGATCAGCCCGCGCGCCAGCGTCGCCGCCTTCAGCGGCGCGGACTCCGCCTGCGCGGCAATGGCCACATAGGGGTCGATGATCTCGTAGATGCCGGCGGCGGCCTCGCGGTAGTACTCGCGCTCCTGCATCCCGCCCATGGGCGGCAGGTCGATCACGTTCGAACCCTTCTGCACCACGCGCAGCCGCAGCTGCACACCCTCCGGTGCGCAGTCGGGCGTGGCGCAGATGTACTCACCACCGATCCGTGTCTCGTAAATCTGAAAGAACTGGCGGATCTGGGCAAAGATGGAGTCGATCGAAATACCGGCATCGGGCAACGAGAACTCGATGAGCTGGCTGTCCGGGATGGCCGCGATGGTCTCGCGGTTGGCCGATGCGGTCGCCGCAAACTCCTGCAGCCCGTCCCAGATGCGGTTGGCGACCACCTCTGGCGTCAGCCCTTGCGTGATCATCGCCTCGGGCACGGCGATGGGATCGATGACGATGGCGGTCCGGGTGAACTGGCCCGCGATGGAGGGGATCAGCAGCAGCGTCGCGGCGAAGAAGCCGATATTGATGAACATCGTCCGCAGCATCTTGGAGAATTCCTCGATGCCAGGAAGGCTCATCGGCTTGACAGGTCCGTCGCTCACGGTCGTGCCTCCGCCTTCAGCGTCGCGATATCGTCCTCCGCCAGCTTGCGCATAGGTGCGTAGTAGAACTGGTCCTTTGAGAGATCGAGGAAGGTTTCGAGCGTCGCTACAGCGTCATCCCGGCGGCCCATGTATTTGAGCGTCGCTCCCTTGAAAGACCAGGTTTCCGGCCGCTTGGGATCGAGCTCGAGCGAGCGGTCGAAAGCCATCAGCGCCTCGTCATAGCGCTTGGAATACATGAGCGCCTCGCCGACGCCTGCCGCATAGGCCGCATTCTCCGGATCCAGCTCGGCGGCCCGGCGCCAGTTCTCGATCGACTGCGGGAACATGCCCATGAAGGCACGAACCTGCCCGAGCGCCGCATGGGTGGCGGCCCGGTCCGGCTCCGCTCCCACCATCTGTAGGTACACCTTCTCGGCTTCCTGCAGCTGGCCGAGCTGCATGTAGGTGCTTGCCGTGATCTCGGCGAGGTCCAAGTCCTTCGGCCGCAGGTCGCGGGCGCGCTGCAGGAACTCCAGCGCCTTGGCCGGGTCGCCTTTGAGCCGCAGCACCTGGCCATACATGGCCTGCGCCTCGGCGTCCTCAGGAGCGATCTCGGCAAAATCGGCAAAGACCGGCTCGGCGGAGAGAAAGTCGCCCGTGGAGAAGTAGTGCTTGGTCAGCGAGCCGAGCGCCGGCACGAAACCTGGGTCGATCCGAAGCGCGCGCTGCAGCTCGGCGATACCTCCCTCGACATCGCCCTTGGCCAGCAGCGCGTCGCCGCGCCGTGCGGGGAAGAGCGGTGCGCGTGCGTCAATCACGCTGGCCCTGGCAAAGAGCGCGGCCGCCTCGTCGTAGCGCGCTTGGGCATAGGCCAGTTCACCGACTGCTCCGATCACATCGACATCATCGGGCCAGCGCCGGACAAGTTCACCAAAGACGGCATTGGCTTCCTCGAGCCGCCCCGCCGCGACCAGGGTCGAGGCGAGATTGCGGCGAGCGATGAAGAAGTCCGGATCGAGTCTCAACGCCTCGCGGAACTCGGTGATTGATGCGTCGAGTTCGTCCGCCCCGTACTTCATGATGCCGATCAGCACATGCGCCCATTTGGCGTCGGGGTGCCTCTGGCGGATGAGGTTGCGGGCCAGGACGCTCGCCCGCACGGGCTCGGTCTCTGAGATCGAAGCGATCGCCACGAAGGGATCGAGCACCGTCAGCACCTGTACCCCGGCAGCGGTGAAGTAATCGCGCAGCGGCGTGTCGCCAATCGGCGGCATGTCGATGAGCTTGGTGCCTTCGCTGATCACTCGCAGCCGCAGCTTCATGCCCTTCGGATCGCACATAGGGTCCGAGCAGGTGAACTCGCCATTGATGCGCGTCTGGTAGGCATGGAAGAACGCCCGTGTCTGCCGGATCAGCGACTCCATCGAAAAGCCGGCTTCGGGAAGCGAGAACTCGATCCGCTGTGCGTCGGGCAGGGCGGTGACAGTGGCCTTCGACGTCTTGGCCCGCGTCGTCGCATCGCGGATGCCATCCCACAGCCGGTTTGCGGCGACGTCGGGCGTGAGGCCGATCGCTGCCAGCGCCTCCGGCACCGGCATCCGGTCGATCAACACTTCATCGCGCCAGAACTGGCTGACGATCACCGGCACGAGGATCAGGAAAGCGCCGACAAAGGCAAAGTTGAGCAGCACCGAACGGAGCCGCGTCGACGCCGCCTCGACATGCGGCAGCCCGATCCTGGCCTTTTTCTTTGCTGTCGTCCCGGTGGCCACCTGGCGCGCCATGTTCGCGAAAACCCCTGTCCCCGTTCGTACTTCTACTGCCAAAGCGAGGCTGTTTCATCCGCCTTCGCGGGTTCTCCGGATGCACGCGGCCATTTCGCGATAGACCTCGGCGAACGGTGAGCCGTCGCGCCAACAGAGCGACAGCAGCCGGCCGGCGCCGGGGGCCGCCAGCTGGTGCACCTGGATTCGTTCGCCGGCTTCTTTGCGCAGCGCGATCTCGGGCAGCAGTGTGATGCCCTGGCCGCTGGCCACGAATTCGACAATGGTCGAGAGCGAGGTCGCCGCAAAGGTCTTGCCAGCGCTCGCATCGAGCCCGCAGGCGGCGATCGCCTGGTCGCGGAAGCAGTGGCCCTCGTTGAGCAGCAGCATGCGGTCGCCATCGATCGTTTCCAGCGCCACGGGACCCGCCGTGTGCTCCCCCGCGCTGGTCGCCAGCACGAAGCCATCGCGGAACAGCGGATCGTGCGCCAGCTTCGGCCCGCCCGCCGGCGGCTGGCTGGCGATCAGCGCCAAGTCGAGCGTGCCGTCGTCCAGCCCGGCGAGCAGGGCGTCGGTGCGGTTCTCGCTGACGGTGAAGGCGAGGTCCGGCAGGTCGCGCCGCAGCGCTGGAAAAATCTCGGGCAGCAGATACGGCGCCACCGTCGGGATCAGACCGAAGCGCAACGGCCGGTTGGGCCGGCCGATGCGGCTTTCGACAAGACCCATCAGCCCCTCGGCCTCATCGAGGATCTTCCGGGCCCGGTCGATGAATTCGCGTCCGAACGGCGTGAGCCGCACCGTCTTGCCCAAGCGGTCGAAGAGGGGCACGCCGCATAGCTCCTCGAGTTGCCGGATCTGCTGGCTCAGCGCGGGCTGCGTCACATTGGACTGCTCCGCCGCGCGCCCGAAATGGCCGGTTTCCGCGAGGGCGGAAGCGTACTGGAGCTGGCGGAGCGTTGGCAGCGTCATAAGACCTGATTATCACATCGAGTAGTGCAATCAATTGGCCTTATCGTTCTTGACGGTCCATACCGGCGTTAGTTCCAGACTCAGGAGGCCTCCATGAACGATCGTCCCAACTCGGGCGCAGCAGAAGACGCGGCTGGCGCCGCCAAGTGCCCGGTGCCGCATTCGCGCGGCCGCACCAATCGCGACTGGTGGCCCAACCAGCTCAACATCTCGGTGCTCCATCAGAACACCGCCGAATCTGACCCGATGGGGCAGGGGTTCGACTACGCGAAGGAGTTCGAGAGTCTCGACCTCGACGCTGTCGTCGCCGACCTTCGCGCGCTGATGACCGACAGCCAGGATTGGTGGCCGGCCGACTACGGGCACTACGGCCCGTTCTTCATCCGCATGGCCTGGCATAGCGCCGGCACCTATCGCGTCGGCGACGGGCGTGGCGGCGGCGGCCGCGGCCAGCAGCGCTTCGCGCCGCTCAACTCCTGGCCCGACAACGGCAATCTCGACAAGGCGCGCCGGCTGCTCTGGCCGATCAAGCAGAAGTATGGCCGCAAGCTGTCCTGGGCCGATCTTCTCATCCTTACCGGCAATGTGGCGCTCGAATCCATGGGCTTTAAGACCTTCGGCTTCGGCGGCGGCCGCGCCGACACATGGGAGCC
Organism: Devosia sp.; assembly: GCA_036568845.1. GTDB lineage: Bacteria > Pseudomonadota > Alphaproteobacteria > Rhizobiales > Devosiaceae > Devosia_A. The sequence goes on from DATCRS010000314.1 coordinate 4,455, forward strand.
CGAACAGCATGTCAACTGGGGGTCCGAGGATACCTGGCTGGGCGACAAGCGTTATTCGGGCGACCGCGAACTCGCCGGCCATCTCGGCGCGGTGCAGATGGGCCTCATCTACGTCAACCCCGAAGGCCCGAACGGCAATCCCGATCCGCTTGCTGCGGCGCGCGACATCCGCGAAACCTTCCGGCGAATGGCCATGAACGACGAGGAGACGGTGGCGCTCATCGCCGGCGGCCACACCTTCGGCAAGACGCACGGGGCCGGTCCCGCCAACCATGTGGGTGTCGAGCCGGAGGCAGCGCCCATCGAGGCGCAAGGCCTGGGCTGGGCCTCGAGCTTCGAGACCGGCATGGCCGGGCACACCATCACCTCAGGCCTCGAGGTCACTTGGACATCGACCCCGACCCGGTGGAGCAATGGCTTCTTCCACAATCTCTTCGCCTATGAATGGGAACTCACCAAGAGCCCTGCTGGCGCGCACCAGTGGCAGGCCAAGAACGCTCCGGCCGACCAGCCGGACCCGTTCGACCCCAACAAGAAGCGCGTCCCGACCATGCTGACCACGGACCTCGCGCTCCGCTTCGATCCGGCCTACGAGAAGATCTCTCGTCGTTTCCACGAGGATCCGGCCGCCTTCGCGGACGCCTTTGCCCGCGCCTGGTTCAAGCTCACCCACCGCGACATGGGCCCCAAGCAGCTCTATCGCGGCAAGCTCGTCCCGGCCGAGACCCTGATCTGGCAAGACCCGATCCCGGCCCTCGACCATCCTGTTATGGACGCCGCAGACATTGCCGCCCTCAAGGCGAAAATCCTTGCATCTGGTCTCTCGGTAAGCGAGCTGGCTTCAGCAGCATGGGCTTCGGCCTCGACCTTCCGTAGCTCGGACAAGCGCGGTGGCGCCAACGGCGGACGGATCCGCCTCGCGCCACAGAAAGGCTGGGAGGTCAACCGCCCCACGGAGCTCGCGAAGGTTCTCGCGACGCTCGAAACCATCCAGGCAGAGTTCAACGCCTCCGCCACGGGCGGCAAGAAGGTCTCGATCGCCGATCTCGTCGTCCTCGGTGGCACGGCTGCGGTGGAAAAAGCAGCCAAGGACGCTGGCGTCGAGGTGGTGGTCGAATTCACCCCAGGCCGCATGGATGCCAGCCAGGACCAGACGGAGGTCGAGTCGTTTGCGTGGCTCGAGCCGCGCGCCGACGGCTTCCGCAACTACCTGCGGAACCCGATCATGTCGGCCGAAGAGCATTTGGTCGACCGCGCCCAGTTGCTCAACCTTTCTGCACCGGAAATGACGGTCCTTGTCGGCGGCCTTCGGGCGCTCGAAGTCGGCAAGCCGGAGCACGGCGTCCTCACAGCGCAGCCGGGCAAGCTCACCAATGACTTCTTCGTCAACCTGCTCGACATGGCGACCAAGTGGACCGGTGTCGACGGCGAGGAAGGCGTGTTCGAGGGACGCGACCGCAGGACGGGTGACGTCCGGTGGACCGCCACCCGCGTCGACCTCATCTTCGGCTCCCACTCCCAGCTTCGTGCCCTGGCTGAGGTTTACGGCTCGGCCGACGCCAAGGCTCAGTTCGTCCACGACTTTGCCAAGGCCTGGACCAAGGTGATGAACCTCGACCGCTTCGATCTCCGCTGATCCCGGGAGGGCTCCCACGCGGGAGCCCTCGTCGCGACCCGACGCAAGGCATCCAGAGGTCCATCTGAACGTTGTCTCTGTCAAAGGAGAGCAGCCATGGACTGGACAACCTGGGTCCCCACGCTGGTGGCCTTCGCCGCTATGGTCGCATTGGTGACGTCCTTCGCCGCCTGACCGGGGACACACCATTCGAAGTAACGGTCACCAATCTGAAGGCGGGGTTCAGCACAGGTTCAAGCACCGGGTGCTCTTCTAGATCCAACGACGCACGTTCAGCGCCGCTGTTAGTCAAGGAGACCCCAAATGCTAACGCACAGACTGAGCAGTGTTTTGAGTATGGGAGTACTGTTGGCCGTAGCGACAGCCCCCGTAGTAACCACCCCCGCCATGGCCCGCATCAGCAAGCCTGGCCTCGACTCCCTTTCCCAGGAGTGTTTCCGCGTTCAGACGGAAAGCGACAAGTTGGTGGCGGAGTACAAGAACGCGTCCAACGCCCGCCGCGAGCAGATCCTCGTCGAACTCCGCAAGCTGGGGAGCTACTGGATCGCCGCCGGCTGCAAGGCCTTGTTTGGCGACATCTCGAAGCTGCAGCGCTTGCCCGGTAACGACTATCGCGTTCCCGAAAGCATCGTCGACGGTGTGGGCGGCGCGGTGTCCTCGCCAGACAGCAGCCCTCCGCCTCTAGTGATAGAGTTCTATTGAAACAACCGGCAGCACCTGGTGGGAGTAGACTCGTCTGCTCTCCCCTCGTCCGGGCGGGATTTGGAGCGGCTGGTACCTGTGGGTGGATGGTGGATCGCACACTTATCCACCCCTCACCCCAGACGATACAATTTTACACAAATCCCGCGCTTCACATTCACAGCGCGGACGCACCTCGGGGCGCAGGCTTGGTCCATTGCGGCAGAAGCCCAAGGGGGACTGAGATGCACGAGATGGAAGAAGGCGGCGCCCGTGCCTTCTCGACCTTCAGGGTCCTGAACGGCGACGCCAATGTCATGGAACGCGACCAGCTGTTCCGCAACATGGCCCAGCTCTACTCCTATGTTTCGGATCGCTGCGACGACGAGCAGGTCGCGCAGTATGACGAAGTGCTTTGCCAGCTCGCGGAACTGGTCGAGGTCGAAGCGCGCACCCACGTGGCAAAGCTTCTGGCGCCGCTCGAGCGCGCGCCGGGCAATGTGGTCGTGCGGCTCGCCAACGACACGATCGAAGTGGCGGCCCCGCTGCTCGAATTCTCCAACGTGCTCTCCGACGACGATCTCATCGACATCGTCACCAATCGCTCCGAGGCGCATCGCGTCGCCATTGCCGGTCGCGCTAATGTGCCCGAGCGCGTGGGCGAGGCCATTGTCGAGCACGGCGGCTCGTCCTCGGTGATCCGCCTCGTGCGCAACCCCAATGCCGAACTGGGCCAGGCGACGGTCGAGCGCCTCGTCGCCCGCGCCAACCACGACGCCGAGATCATGGCGGACCTCCGCGGCCGCACCGATATCGATTGGAAGGGCCTCCGCGGCGAAATCCACGCCGCAGGCGACAAGGTGCTGGAATCGGTTGCCGAGTTGCAACCGCAGATCGATCCGGTCACGATCGGCAAGGTCTCGTCGGTCGTCTACAAC
>DATCRS010000315.1:0-9273 GCA_036568845.1 Devosia sp.
CGCCGGGCAACCGCGGCAAGGTGTTCGAGCCCTTCTTCACCACCCGCCGCGAGGCCGGCGGCACCGGCATGGGGCTGCAGATCGCGCGCTCGATGCTCGAGGCCCATGGCGGGCGGATCGCACTCGCGCCATCCGAGCGTGGCGCGGCTTTCGAGCTATTTGTCCCAATGCTTCCCGCGCCCTAGCAAAAGTGGCGGGGAGGGGCGATATTGGGAGCATGAACAAGACCAAGAACCTGGTTTTCGGAGCGCTCGCCTTGGCGCTCCTCATGCAGCCGGCGATCGGGCAGGAGACAGGGGAGGGTTGCGCGGCCATCGCCGACGACCCCGCACGGCTGGCCTGCTACGACGGCATTTTCCGCAGTGACACGCCACCTTCCGACCAGCCAGCCGAGCTGGTCTTTGAATCCGAGCGGATGATCCCGGCCCGCCCCTCGGGCCGCGCCGCGGCGACGTTCTCCGTCGCTTGCACCCCGGAGGGACTCGAGGTTCGCTTCGGCTTCGCCAACCAGTTGCTCTCGGCGACGAGCGACGTCGCGCCCGTCACCCTGCAGGTGGACCAGGGACCCACCACCGTGCGCACCATGGCGGCGTCGGAGGACAATACCAGTCTCAGCTTCGCTTCGGCGCAGGAGACGACGACCTTCCTCGACTCGCTCTCCGGCGGCGACCTCCTTCGCGTCCGCATGACGCCGGTGCGCCAGCGATCGGTCAATGTCACGTTCCGCCTCGAAGAGGCCGTGCCCCAGATCGAAGCGCTGCGCGCCGGCTGCGACTAAGCGAGGTAGCGGCGTTCGAGATGCCCGGCAAAATGCTCGGCATTGAGTTTCTCGCCGGTGGCGCGCTCCAGCAGCTCCGGGGTCGACCACCGCGACGCCTGCGACCAGATGTGCTCGCGCCGCCAGTCATTGACCCCGACGAAGCGCCCGTTGCGTAAGTCCTCACGCAGACCGGGCTGCGCTTTCTCGATCGCGACCCACTGCTGGGCCGCGATCAGCGCACCCAGCGTGTAGCTCGGGAAGTAGCCGATGGCGCCCGACGGCCAATGCACATCCTGCATCGGCCCGTTCTTGGGATCGTCGATGGTCGAAAGCCCGAGATACTCGCGCATCTTGGCGTCCCATAGCTCCGGCACGTCCTTTGGCGCCAACTCGCCCGAGACCAGATCCTTTTCGATTTCGTAGCGCAGGATCACGTGCAGCGGGTACGTCGCCTCGTCGGCATCGACGCGGATGAGACCGCGCTCGATGAGGTGGACATGGGCCAGCACGTCCTCGAGTTCCCAGCCGGCGATCGACTCTTCGCCCAGGTGCTCGCGCACGAGCGGCATCGCCCACTCCCAGAATTCCGGCGAGCGCGCGATCTGCTTTTCGACAAAGAGGCTCTGGCTCTCGTGGATGGCCATGCCGCGCGCCTTGCCCAACGGCCAGTGCGACCATTCCTTGGGCAGCCCCTGCTCGTAGAGCCCGTGGCCGGTTTCGTGCAGGATGCCCATCAGCGAGGAGAGAAATTCCGATGTCGTATAGCGGGTGGTCATCCGCACGTCGGTGGGCACGCCGCCGCAGAAGGGATGATGCGAGATGTCGAGCCGCCCGTGTTCGAAGTCGAAGCCCAGGGCTTCCATCATGGCGAGGCCGAGCGCCTTCTGCTTTTCGATCGGGAAGGGCGCGTTGAGCGGCTTCAGCGGCCGGGCGGCCAGCTTTTCCTCTTGCCGCGCCAGCGCCTTGGGGACGAAGTCCTTGAGGAAGGTTTTGAGGTCGTCGAACACCGGATCGATGTCCGCCGCCCGGTTGCCGGGATCGTACTGCTCCATCAGCGCATCATAGGGCGATAGGCCGAGCGCTGTGGCGCGCAGCTCCGCCTCCTCGCGAATGTTGGCGACCACGCCCTCGAAGGCCGGGAGGAAACCCTGCCAGTCGCTCTTGGGGCGCAACTCGCGCCAGAGCTGCTCGGAACGCACGCGGGTATTCACCTGCTTGCGTACGAAATCGGACGAAAGGCAGGTGGCATTGGTGTAGACGCGCTGGAACTCGCGCACCGCCGCCTGCTGCATCTCGTCGAGATCTTCGTCGAGTGCCGCGCCGATCCAGTCGGCAATCTCGGGCGCCGTGGCCATTTCGTGCTGCATGCCCGCCAAGACCGACATCGCCTCGGCGCGCTTCTCGCCACCACCAGCCGGCATGTTTACGGCCTCGTCGACGAAGAGCATCGACTGCGCATGATCGAGTGCCTCGAGCTTCTTGCCCAGCGCATCGAGCTTCTCAAAGGCAGAATTGGTGGACATCTTTGGCCTCGCGAGCGGTTACCGCGTCGTGAGTAGCCGATGGAAGGCCCTATTTCACCCCCAAATCAGCGCGTCCGCCGCCGCTCCGTCCAATCCCACACATAGGCGGCAATCGCTCCCGCCGCGATGCAGATGGCGATGCCGATGGCGGTGTTTCCGGCCACGGTTCCCAGAACGCCTCCGACGGCAACCCCGCCGAGAATGCCCCAAATCAACTTGCTGCTCATGCCGTCCTCCTGTCTGGGGGAAACAGACCCGCCCCGATGCGGTTCCCGAAAGGGGAAGGGGCGCAGCCGGGGAGACTGCGCCCCTGGGGAGGCAAATCCCTTCTGGATCTGCCGCAGTGCCGCCCGTGCCGAATGGGGGATGCGCGGGCGGCGGGGACTGGAAAACCTTCAGACCATCAGAAGGGCATGATGGCGTCGGCGATCTGCTGGCCGTAGCGCGGCTGCTGCATGTCGGTGATCTGGCCGCGGCCGCCGTAGGAGATACGGGCCTCGGCGATTTTGCTCGACGGGATCGTATTGTCGGCGCGGATGTCTTCGGGGCGGACGATGCCGGCGACGATCAGGTCGCGAACCTCGAAGTTCACCCGCACTTCCTGCCGGCCCTCGACCACCAGGTTGCCGTTGGGCAGGACCTGGGTCACCACCGCGGCGACCTGTGTTTCGAGGTTCTCGGACCGGTTCACCGAGCCCGAGCCGCCGTCGGACATGGTGCCGCCGGTCTTGATGGCTCCGGTGGCGTCGACGTCGACCAACGGCACCTGCTTGTTGAAGATCGATCCCAGCACACCGCCAATGCTGCTGCTGCTGGCCGACGTACGGCTGCGATCGGTGTCGTTGTTGATCTTGGCGCTGTCGTCGATGGTGACGAGCACCGTGAGGATATCGCCGATCTTGTGCGCGCGCTGGTCCTTGAAGAAGCCGCGGGCCTCATTGGAAAAGAGCGAGTTGGGTTGGTACGAGGCGACCACCGGCTGAGGCATCGGCATGTGCACGGGCCGGTAGCCGGGCTGTGCGGTAGGATCCTGGATCGCGGTCAGCTTTGGTGCCTGGTTGACACTGGCGAGCCGGTCCATGGTCGAGCAGCCGGCGAGCAGGGTAGCGAAGGCAAGGGAGGCGGCGAGCTTGAAGGTGTTCATGGAAGTTACTCCGGTCGCGCCCTAGAGGCCGGCGACATTGAGGGTCGTGGTCATTGCGACGCCGCCATTGGGCAGGGCGGTGCCGGAGAGGATTTTCTTGGACGCGACGTTCATCACCTGGATGGGCTCGCCGGCCGCGGCGGCGTTGAGTGCCTGGCCCTTGACCGTCAGCGTCATCGGACCGGACTTGAGGTACACCGTCACCATCGCGTTGCGGGCGATTACCACCGGTTCGCTGACATCGCCGGTCCTGAGCATCAGGCCGGCGCGGCCGGGCCGATCGAGCTGTTTGCCGATCAGCTGGTCAAGTCCCACGACCCCGGTGCTCTCGGCATATTTGAGGGGCACCTTCTTCATCTCGATGTCGGCCGGGGTGAGCACGGTGCCAGCCGGGCGGGCGGCGATGAGGTGCGGTGCCTCGACCATCATTTCGATGCGGCCGGTGACGTCGATCGGAAGGCTGACGCCGGCGATCTGGAAGCGGGCCGAGAAAGCTGTGCTTCCTGGCATGTAGCGAACCGAGACCAGTTCGACCGGCTGCTCGACCGCCTCGGCATTGATCGTTCGTTGCGCATCATCGAAGGTGAATTCCGGCGTGACGCCGCCGGCAACGATGCCCCGGCTGCGCAGGTTTGCTTCGATCATGGCTCCGAGCGTGGCGTTGTCGACGACCGTGGCCGCGCGGGTTACACGCACGCCGACATGGCCGACATTTTCGAACTCGGTGAGGCCGACGAGCTTTGCGGCCTTGGTGACGGCCGCGAGATCGACGATGCCGGTGGTACCCGGTGCGGGCGCCCGGAACAATGCGAGTTCCGCGAAGGAACCGGCGTCGGCGAACATGTCGCCTACGGTGACGATGCCGTGCGAGACGACGACCTCGCCCTTGAGCGACGGCGCGCCGATCGCCGTGAGGGGCAGGGCGGCGAGAAGGGCAGCAAAAGTGACGGACTTGAGGTTCATCTATCGGCTCCCTATCAGCGCAGTTGGCTCGTAGCCTGGAGCATCTGGTCCCCGGCAGAGACGACGCGGGCATTCATCTCGTAGGCGCGCTGGGCGGCGATCAGGTCGGCGATCTCGGTCACGGCGTTGACGTTGGACATCTCGAGGTAGCCCTGCATGAGGTTGCCGGCCCCGTCCTGGTTGGGCGTGCCGAGCTGCGCCGCGCCGCTGGAGGCGGTCTCGACGAAGAGGTTCTCGCCGATCGACTCGAGGCCTGTCTTGTTCACGAACCGCGCGAGCTGGATCTGGCCGACCTGCGTGGGTTCGGTTTGGCCGGGAAGAAAGGCTTCGACGATGCCATCGGCACTGATCGAGACGTCGGTCGCATCGCCGGGGATGGTGATCGAGGGTTCGAGGACGTAGCCATCAATGGTCACGATCTGGCCCGAGTCGTCGCGTTCGAAAGCGCCATCGCGGGTATAGGCCGTGCGGCCGTCCGGCATCTGAATCGGGAAGAAACCCTCGCCACGGATGGCGATGTCGAGTTCCTTCTCGGTCGGCGATACGGGCCCCTGGCCCATCAGGCGAGGGGTCGCCGCGACCTTCACGCCCGAGCCGATCTCGATGCCGGCAGGAACCATCGTGCCCTGGTCAGAGGTCGTGGCGCCGGCGCGGCGGTAGACCTGGTAGAGCAGGTCCTGAAACTCGGCGCGCTGCTTCTTGAAGCCTGTCGTGCGCAGGTTGGCGATGTTGTTCGAGATGACTTCGACGTTGCGCTCCTGCGCCGCCATGCCGCTCGATGCGATGTAGAGAGCTTTCATGGGTCAGGTCCTTTACGCGTTGGCGTCGCCGAGACGCTGGATGGCCGTGCGGCGCATCTCGTCCTGGTTCTGCATGGTGTTGGCGAGGCTTTCGTAAGCGCGCGAGACGCGGATCATTTCGGTCATCTGCGCCACGCCCGAGACGTTGGAGCGTTCGACGGCGCCCTGCGTCACCCGCGTGTTGACCGCTGCCTGTGCCGCCTCGCCGCCGGCGTAGAGATTGTCGCCTTCACGGGTCAGCGTTTCGGGCGAGGCGAACTCGACGACCTGCAGCCGGCCTTTGAGGCCGTTGTTGGTGGAGATCACACCCTGCGGAGAGATGCTGATGTCGATGTCGGACTCGTCGAACTGCACCTCGCGGCCATCGGCCAGGACGGGGTTGCCTTCATGGTCCACCAGGGTGCCCTGGCTGTTGATCTGCAGTGAGCCGTTGCGGGTGTAGCGTTCGCCGGCCGGGGTCATGACGGTGAGAAAGCCCTCGCCGTTGAGCGCCACATCCAGAGGATTGCCAGTGAGGGTAATCGGCCCGTTCGCCATGTCGTGGACGGTGGCCCAATCCTGCACATAATGCAGCGGCTGGTCGGGATAGGTGAAGTCGCGATCCTGGGCGACCGGCATCAGATACTGCTCGAACAGTATCTTCTCGCCCTTGAATCCGGTGGTGTTGAGGTTGGCGAGATTGTTCGCCACCACATCCATCTGCCGCTGCAGCGCGACCTGGCGCGAGAGCGATATGAGCTGCGCATTTTCCATCGGCGCATAGTCCCCGTTCTTCCCCGAACCGTCGCAACTTCCCCAAGCCGCTGCGGTTCGCCATTAACGTTGCGAGAACCATGCCAACTTGCACAACTGAGTAAAATCAGAGGGTTATGTGGTCAGATTGGTAAATGGCAGCGGCCGTACATGCGTGCCATCGGCAAAACCTGCCCGGCAATATGTGCCGGTTTGGGGCCGGTCGTAACCAATCGTTAACCAGCGGCCTGCATAGCTCAGTGACCAGGCCGGAGTCGCCTGGAGATGGGGATTTTTCGAGTATGGCCGCCGAAGCGGAAATCGAAGACGGCGAAGGTTCTGACGCAAAGGGAAAGAAGAAGCTACCCCTGATGCTGATTGCCGGCGCCGTCGCCTTCCTCCTGATCGGCGGCGGCGCTGCGGCCTATTTCTTCTTTGCCGGGTCCGGTGGACAGAGCGCCGATGCGGCGCGGCTCGCCGGGGCGCATGACACCTTCATTTTCAACCTGCCGCCGATGACTGTGAACCTCAAATCCGAGGGCGACGGCGAGGCCTTCATGAAGCTCACCATCGCGCTCGAAGTCGCCGACGAGAAGATGATGGCCGAGATCCAGCCGCGCATGGCCAAGGTCGTCGACGCCTTCCAGGTTTACCTGCGCGAGCTCAGAAAGAGCGATCTCGAAGGCTCGGCCGGCGTCTACCGGCTCAAGGAAGAGCTGCGGCGGCGGGTCAACGTGGCGATCTTCCCGGCCCAGGTCGACAGCATCCTGTTCAAGGAAATCCTGGTGCAGTGATGGCGGGGCCGACGGACCAGGACAAGCTTTCGGACGACTGGAACCTCGAAGACGAAGGCGTTGCCGCGGCCGGTTCGACTGACAGCAGCGACGACGATGCGATGTCGGCCGAATGGGCCGCCATGCTCGACGCCGATCAAGTGGCGGGCGAGGATGGCAACGCCGACCGTGTGCTCAACCAGGACGAGATCGACAGCCTGCTGGGCTTCGATGCCAATGCGGGCGGCAATGTCGAGCTCACCGGCGTGCAGGCGCTCATCAATTCGGCGCTGGTCAGCTACGAACGCCTGCCGATGCTCGAGATCGTGTTCGACAGACTGGTGCGCCTCTCGACAACCTCGCTGCGCAACTTTACCTCGGACAATGTCGAAGTCTCGATGGAGTCGATCTCCTCGGTGCGTTTCGGCGACTATCTCAATTCCATCCCGCTGCCCGCCATCCTCTCGGTGATCAAGGCCGAGGAATGGGAGAATTTCGGGCTTTTGACCGTCGACAGCGCGCTCATCTATTCGATGATCGACGTGCTGCTGGGCGGCCGCCGCGTCGGCGGCAACATCCGCGTCGAAGGCCGGCCCTATACGACCATCGAGATGGCGCTGGCCCGGCGCATGATCGAGGTGATCCTCGACGATACGCACAAGGCGTTCGAACCGCTGACGCCGGTGCACTTCAAGATCGAGCGCCTGGAGACCAATCCGCGCTTCGCCGCCATTTCGCGTCCGGCCAACGCCGCCATCCTCATCGAGCTGCGCATCGAGATGGACGATCGCGGCGGCAAGATCGAAATTCTTCTGCCCTACGCGACGATCGAGCCCATCCGCGAGCAGTTGCTGCAGATGTATATGGGCGAGAAGTTCGGCCGCGACCCGATCTGGGAAGGGCATCTCGCCACCGAAATCTACGCGGCCGACGTCGAGATCGAAGCCGTGCTGCATGAGGTCGATCTGCCGCTCAGCCGCATGCTGGCGCTGCAGCCGGGCGAGACCGTCATGTTCGACCGCACGCCGCACGACCCGATCAAGCTCAGGTGCGGCGGTGTGGACCTGACGGAAGGCATCATGGGGCACATCGGCAGCCACGTTTCGGTGCGGACGACGCGGCCGCTCTATCCGCCGAGTGTTACGATGGCGGCCTTCGAGGCCATTGACGAAGCGCCACGGGAGGGCAGGTGATGTTGGGGATGTCTCTGGGGATCATTGTTGAGACGGCCGTCGCCATTCTCCTTGCAACGACAATCGGCTACTGCGTTATCTTGAACCAGCGGTTGAAGCGACTGCATTCTGATCGGGACCAGCTGCGCAAGATGGTGGCCGACCTCGTGCAGGCGACCTCGTTGGCCAATGCCGCCGTATCGGAACTGAAGAGCGCCGCCGTCGAGGCCGATGCCGTGCTGCAGGGCCGCCTGCAGGAGGCAGAAAAGTTCGGGGTGGAACTCGCCAACCACGTCAATGCCGGCCAGCAAATCATGGACAAGATCGCGCGGATCACCACCACGGCGCGCAGCGCCCCTGTCACCCCGGCCGAGCCCAAGCTGGCGGAGCCCAAGCCGGTCGAGGGCAAGCTGCAGTCGGCGCTGCAGCAGCTCGCGGCCAGACCGAGGATCAGCGGAACGGCCGCATGAAAACAGTCCGCCTGCTGCCCGTCGTCATCTTCGCGGCCGTCGCGCTCCTGGTCTTCAAGAGCTTCGGCCTTGTGACCAATGGCGGCTACGTGCTCCTGGGGACGAATGCGGCGGAGGCGGCGGGTGCCGCCGGCGCGGGGGTCGGACGAGGGGCTCACGACGACCTCACCAAAGAGCAGATGGCCTCGATGATCGAGCCCACCATGGAGGATACGGACCCCACCGCGGACGACACGGCTCCAACTCTGCCGATCGGTGGGCAACAGTCCGCGGGGCACGGTGCGCCGGCCGCGGCCGATGCCGCTGCGCATGGGGAGACCGAGGTGGCACCGGCCGCTCCTCCGGCCGACACGAAGACGGGCAGCAGCGTCGCCCCGGAGGTGGTTTGCCCGCCTGTCGTTCTCGGCGAGTCCGCGGAAGAGGGCGGTGATCATGGGGCTGCCTCGGCCGAAGGCGGGGCTGCCGCCGGACCCGCGGCGGTCGTGCCGGAAGGTTGCGTAAGCCCCTCAGGGGATGCCCTTCCCGTCGTCCGCGACGCCCAGGGAAATCTTGTCCCCTATTCTTCGGGGGGGACCGCCGAGGAGGCCCTGCTCGAGCGTCTCGGCCAGCGCCGCACCGAACTCGATGCGCGAGAGCAGGAACTCGACATGCGCATGGCTTTGGTCAAGGCGGCCGAAAAGCGCATCAACGAGCGCACCGCTGTGCTGCAGCAGCTCGAGGCGCGCATCGACGCCCTCGTCGACCAGACCCAGGAAGCCGAGAAGGAGCAGTTCAAGGGCATCATCGCCATGTACGAGACGATGAAGCCCAAGGAAGCGGCGTCGATCTTCGACGAGCTCGATCTCAACACGCTGCTGCGTGTTGCCCGTGCGATGAATCCACGCAAGATGTCGCCGATCATGGCCAAGATGAACCCGACGAAGGCCAAGGATCTCA
>DATCRS010000316.1:0-4298 GCA_036568845.1 Devosia sp.
GGTCGACATAGAGCGTGCGTTGCAGGTTGGCCATGAAGCCGACGAAGAACCACTTCGCCACTTCCTGTTTGGCAACGAAAGTCACCGGCGCCACCGAACCGATGGCGATGATGTCGGTCCACGAGATGTGGTTGGAAACGATCAGCACCGGCTGGCCTTCGACCGGCTTGCCGATGACGGTGACCTTCATGCCGATGAAGGCGGCGCCGAGCCGGTGGAAGATCATGGGGATGGCGTTCCAGTTCGGCAACCCAAGCTTCAGCCAGAGCCATTGCAGCGGGCAGAAGATCAGCATGAAGGGGACGTAGACCAGAATGAAGAAGATAACGCGAAAGATCATTTCCTGGTGTCGTCCTTGGCGAGCGGCACGGCGTAGAGTTCCAGCCGATGGTCGACCAGCTTGTAGCCCAGGCGCTTGGCGATGACCTCTTGGATGGCCTCGATCTCCTCGTTGCGGAACTCGATGACCTTGCCGGAGCGGATGTCGATCAGATGGTCGTGATGCTCGTCGGGGATCGGCTCGAACCGGGCGCGGCCGTCCTTGAAGTCATGCTTGGTGACGAGCCCAGCTTCCTCGAACAGGTTGAGCGTGCGGTAGACCGTCGACAGCGAGATGCGCGGATCGATGGCGCTGGCGCGCCGGTAGAGCTCTTCGACGTCAGGGTGGTCCGAAGCCTGCTCCATCACCTGCGCGATGACGCGGCGCTGCTCGGTCATCCGCATGCCCTTGCGGGCGCACTGCTCTTCGAGCGTCTCGGGTTTGGTCATGCCACCCCCCGCGTTGACCGTGGAACCGGCTTAGCCAAGATCGCGCGACATGACAATGGCCGTAGCCGGACCGCCGTCGGGGCGTTCGTAGTAGCCGGTGCGCTCGGCGACCTTCTGGAACCCCAGTCGGCCATAGAGTTTGAGCGCTGCCGGGTTGTCGGCCGCGACCTCGAGGAAGAGCCGCTTGGCGGGCGTCATCAGTAGGTCTTCGAAGACGGCGCGCATCAGGGCCATGCCGACCCCCTTCTTGCGCCAGCGCGGGTCGACGGCGATGGTGATGAGTTCAGCCTCGTCGGCCGCGAGCCGGATCATGGCGAAGCCGGCAATCTTCCGTCTGGCGTCGCAAGCGACATAGACCGGGGTATCGCGCCCGGCGATGTAGGCGGCAAAATCCTGCACCGGCCACCCGCGATAAAAGCCCTGGGCGTGGAGCTTTGCCACCACCTCGGCGTCGCTGGCCTTGGCCGGCTCGATGTGAAGCCCGCCCGGCGCCATCCAGAGCTTTGCGATATTCATTGCCGCGCCACCCGAAACTTTTCCTGCGGCTTGGCGTCCGCGTCGCGGACATAGGTCGCTTCGGGCGGCCCGCCGGCCGGGGCGACCTCGGCGTATTTGGCGACAAGTGCGATGTCGCAGAATGGGGAATCGATCACCGGAACGCCGGCCGGAATTCGGGCCCGAGCCGCCTCCATGGGCAGCACCTGCGGCTCGGGATCGTCCGGAAAGAGCTGGAAATAGGCCTCGCCCCGGCGCGCATCGAGCAGCACGGCGACGGAGCCGGGGTGGCCCAGCGAAATGGCGAAGAGCGAGGGCACGCCAATCACCGGGATATTCCGCGCGAGGCCAAGGCCGCGCGCGGCACTCAGCCCGATGCGCAGGCCGGTGAAGGAGCCTGGGCCGGTGGTGACGGCGATGCGGGTGAGGTCAGCATAGGTCACGTCGGTGCGGGCCAGGAGTGCGTCGATGCGCGGAAAGATCAGCTCGGCATGACCCTGGGCGATCTCATCGATCGACACATCCACGCTGCCATCGGCGCGCAGCAGGCCGAGCTGCAGTCGCGGCGCGACGGTGTCGATAGCGAGGAGGATGGCCATGCCGCGAGAGATAGTGGGGCGGGCAGGGATTGTCACTACTGCCGCAAATGCTTCAGTCAGGCCCTTCTCCCCTCAAGGGGAGAAGTGTTCCCGACTGCGCCATCCCAAAGCAAACGCCCGGCGTGGCCGGGCGCTCGAAACCGACTCGTCAGTTAAATCAAACCTGCTGCACGGCCTCGACGCCGGGGACGAAATGGCGGAGGAGGTTTTCGATGCCGGACTTGAGGGTCGCGGTCGAGGAGGGGCAGCCCGAGCAGGCGCCCTGCATGTGGAGGTAGACCGTGCCCTCCTTGAAACCCTTGAAGGTGATGTCGCCGCCATCCATGGCGACGGCCGGGCGCACGCGGGTGGCGAGCAGCTCCTTGATCACCTCGACGGTCTCGGTGTCGGTCTCCTCGAAGAACTCCTCGCCGGCCTCGACAGCCGAATCCGTGCCGTCGGTGAGCACCGGCTTACCGGAGAGAAAGTGCTCCATGATGACGCCGAGGATCGCCGGCTTGATGTGGGCCCACTCGGTCGTGTCCTTGGTGACCGAGATAAAATCGGAACCGAGGAAAACGCCGGTCACGCCCGGAACACCGAACAGCGCCGTGGCCAGTGGCGAAGCCGCAGCCACGTCGGCATTGCGGAAATCGCGCGGTTCGCCCACGAGAACGTCGCGGCCCGGCAGGAACTTGAGCGTTGCCGGATTGGGTGTTGCTTCGGTCTGGATGAACATGTGGGGCGCGGGTCCGAAAAGGCGTTGGAATGGTTCTAAAGTAGTTTTTTGCAGTCAGGATTGCAAGGCTTCAGGTCACGGCGATGATCTGCTCGTCGGTCATCGACGAAGGCACGATGGTGACGAGGACCGGCAGGGCACCCTGGCCGGTGCGGCCGGCAAAGCCGGTGATCAGCGGTCCGGGGCCCTCCTTGCCGGCCTTGGCAGCGAGCACCAGGATGGCGATGCCCGGATCGGCGGCGATGACCTGCTCGATCGCGGCGATGGGATCGCCCTCCCGGATCACCGTTTCCGTCCGAACATTGCCGATGTCGCCGATGCGGGCGATGCGCGCATCGAGCAGACGCTCGGCCTGCTCGCGGGCCTCGGCCCGCATCACCTCCTCGACGCCGAGGAACTGCTGGAAGTCGGCGGTGTCGATCACCGAGAGCAGCACCACGGTGCCGCCCGTGCGCTTGACGCGATGCGCAGCGAAGGTCACGGCGCGGTCGGATTCCGGCGTGTCGTCGATCAGCACAAGGAACTTGCGCTTATATTCGCTCTCAGGAGTCAAGGTTGCCGCCCGCTTGGTCTGATGGAGGGCTATTTTCCCATCCCGGGCGGCATCTTGGCAAGCTAGCGCACGAAGCCGACGATCTTTCTTACATCGTCCATGATGGGCTGGGCGATGGCGCGGGCCCGATCCGCGCCGTCCCTCAGGATGCGGTCCATCTCGGCCTTGTCGGCAACCAGCCGCTTCATCTCCTCGGCGATGGGCGACATGACGGCGACGGCAAGGTCGGCGAGGGCCGGCTTGAACTTGCCCCAGCCCTGGCCCCCGAATTCGGCCAGCACGGCATCGACCGGCTTGTCGGCCAGTGCCGCGTAGACGGCGACGAGGTTCTCCGCTTCCGGACGGCCCGCAAGGCCCCCGGCTTCGGTCGGCAGCATCTCGGCGTCGGTGGTGGCGCGCTTGATCTTCCTGGCGATCGTATCGGCGTCGTCCATCATGTAGATGGTCGACATGTCCGAAGCGTCGGACTTCGACATCTTCTTGCGCCCGTCCTTGAGGGACATCACGCGCATGGCCGGGCCGGTGGAGAGCGTCTCGGTCAGCGGGAAGAAGTCCCCGTCCACGCCCTGCGCCTTGATCTGCTTTTTGAAGTCGTGGTTGAACTTCTTGGCGATGTCGCGCGTCAGCTCGAGATGCTGGCGCTGGTCGTCGCCGACCGGCACGGCGGTGGCCTTGTAGAGCAGGATGTCGGCGGCCATCAGCGAGGGATAGGCGAAGAGCCCGAGCGACACCGCCTCGGAGTTCTCGCCACCCTCCGCGCCCGCCTTGTCCTTGAACTGAGTCATGCGCGTCATCCAGCCGACGCGCGCCACGCAGTTGAAGATCCAGGCGAGCTCGGCGTGCTCGACCACCTGCGACTGGTTCATGATGATGGATTTTTTCGGATCGAGGCCCGAGGCGATGTAGGCCGCGGCGATCTCGTAGGTCCAGCGCCTCAGATCCTCCGGCTCCTGCCAGACCGTTATGGCGTGCATGTCGACGACGCAATAGATCGTCTCGTGCGTCTGCTGCAGCGGCACGAAGCGCCGGATGGCGCCCAGGTAATTGCCCAGATGCAGGTCGCCCGACGGCTTGATCCCGGAGAAAACGCGCGGCGTGAACTTCATGTGCAGACCTCAAAAATCTGCAGATGCCTGTACAGCCCCCACAGCCTCCGCCACAAGAG
>DATCRS010000317.1:0-4043 GCA_036568845.1 Devosia sp.
CAACGGCGAAGTTCAGGGGATCGCTATGCAGGTGGAAAGCGTCGGGCCGGTCCACCCAATTTTCAATGCCGGTCCAGGTCGATGTCGCCTCGGCAAAGTGACTCCAACCATAGCCCGTCCAGGGCGACAGCTTGAACGCAGCCCAGCCGGCATCGAGCAACAACTTCCGGACGTCGGAAGAACCATCCGACAGCGGCACGCCGGCGGCGATCTCCTTGCCGATCGTCGCAATCGAGATCATGCGCGACTTGTCCGGCCAGAAGACGAACAGCGCTAGCACCGCGAGCGCGCTCACCACCAGTCCGAGACGATGTCCCGGCATCATCGCGAAAGCCACACCGAACATCAGCGGGATCGCCAGCATCGGCCCCCGCGAGCCCGAGAGCAGGACGACGAGGGTGCCGAGCACCGGACCCAGCAGATAGAGGTGCCGCCACAGGCCCGTCGCTCCGAAGCGTCCCATCAGCGCCAGCCAGCCGAGCACCGTTGCCCCTACTGCGGACCAGATTTCGTCCGAGCCCCACCCGGCTGCCCGTCCGCGCCCTTCGACCGCTACCTGGAAGGACGCTACCGCCGCAGGGATGGCCACCCCCACCAGCGCGAGGCGCGCCACGAGGTTCACATTTCCGGGCGCCGCCTGCGTGCGCAACGCAGCCGTCAGCGGCACAACCAGGATCAGCATCAGGAAATTGGCCGTGTAGGCAATGGTCCCGTTGATCGCGAACACAGCCGCCAGGAGCGCAACCGCGGCAATCAGGCACCAGCTTTCGGCGCCGACCTCGATCGGCGGTCGCGCCCCTGCCAGCCAGCCGAGCAGCAGCAACGTCAGTATCATTTCGAGGTAGGCACCGGGAAATCCGGCGAGGTAGGGCAGCAGCGTGGCGGCCCCGATCAGCGCGATGGAAAGTCCGTATCCAGCTTTCCGCATCGCCGTCGTCATGCCGATGCCTGGTCCCGACAATAGCCCAGGAGGATGGCAACCAGGGTCGCATAGAACGCCGTGTGGAACTCGAACCCGAGCATCAGGTCGGTCAGCCCGTCGAAGACATAGCCCACGACCAGGACGAGGACGCCATAGAGCCTCACATCGAACTGTCCGTCGCGCGGCGAGCGCCGCAGTACGCCAATGATAGGTGCCGCAAGGATCGTGAAGTAGATGCCCACACCTACGACCCCAGCCGCCACGGCGAAGTTGATCACATCATTGTGGAGTTGGGGCAGGCCAAGATAGGGCGCCTTGTCGGCCGGCAGGTACGGCCACGCCGCGCTCATCAGCCGGGCCCAGCCATGGCCGAAGATCGGCCGCTCGAGAAAGGCCTGGTAGCCCGCCCAGTAGAGATCGAGCCGAATTTGCGTAGTGAAGTCGCGGACTCCTGCTGCCGCCGCTACATCGCCGATGGCGGACAAAATCGAACCCGACCGGGTCGGTGCCAGAAAGACGATGCCAGCACAGAGTGCCGCATAGAGAACGCCACCCACCGCCGCCTGAACGGGTCCAAGCCGGTGCTTTCGAGCGATCGCCACCGTCGCAATGCCGATCAGGGGCAAGACGGCCACCAGCGGTCCCCGGGAACCGGTCATGCTGGCTATCATCGTCGCGACAAGAGGCATCGCCAGATAGGCCCAGCGGTTGCGTCCCTCGGTCATTACCCCGATCAGCGCCAGGAAGCCGAGCAGGATTGCCGTATTGGCGAGAAGGATCGCGCCGAAGAGGATGTTGTCGGCGCGGGGCTGCCCGAGCACCACGATCTGGAACAATGCCACCCCAAGCGCCACCACCACACCGGCCGAAGCGAGGTTGGCAACCAGCCGCGCATTGGTCGGTCGTGCCCAACGTGTGAGCTCCTGGCGCATCGGCGCGTAGAGCAGCAGCATCACGACGTTGAAGGCCAGCACCACGTCGGCCGGCCGCTTGGCGCTGATCGCATAGCAGACGAGCAGCAGGCCCCAGGCGCCGAGGAAGATCAACGCCGTCGGCTCGCGGTAGGCATCGAGCAGCTCGCGTTGCAGCAGCTGCTTGACGAAGAGGATGATGCCGACGACGGCGAGCAGATAGGGTGTGATGAGCCCGAAGGCGCAGCAGAACACCAGCCCCAGCCCGAGGATGATGATCTCGGGCCAGTGCTGTAGCTGGCTGAGCCGCGCGTGCTGGGCCACGTCCGTCACGTCATCCCCGCGCGCGCAAAGTCCGCCACGAGCGCGGCGTCGATTTCGGTGTCACCGGCCGGCGGCGCCGTGCGCCCTTCCTTCCAGTTGGTGTTGATGCCCTTGAAGTGGCGGTAGAAGGCATCCTTGGGCATGCTCTTGCCGAACCACGGCCGGCCGGCAAGCCAATGCCAATAGGGATGGGCGTCGAGCCGTTCGAACCAGTCGCGCCTGGGGTCGATCACCCACTTGCCCGGCCGCGAGGCTGCGGCGCGCGGGTCCTGGAGCCGGCGGACGAAGTCGCGGTGCCGGCGGGACACGTCACCCGGTTGGGTTACCGCCTCGATCCACTGTCCCCGGAACACCACCAAGCCGCGCCTCGATTCAGCAAGCAGATCGTAGATCGGACGACCCGAATGCGTAGCCGCCAGCTCGTCCGGATCGCAATTGAGCAGACCGAAGGCCTTTGCGCCATAGCGCCGCAGCACCACACTCATCGAAGAAATCTGCAAAAAGTGAGACCAGTAGGGATTGATCGCCAATGCGTGGTCGGTCATCCCGAAAGCATAGGGCCAGCGATGCACGGTCACATGATCCAGCTGCTCTATGCCGAGCAGCGCTTCTTCGATCTGTTCCGGCGCGTAGGCCGTCGAGCCATTGTCGAAAACGACCACAGCATCGGTGCCGTGCAGCCGCGCGTGCCACTCGGCCCACTCTCTGATCCAGGCGAGCTCGTTGTTGCGGCTCATGGCGAAGAGCATGCGTTTGCCGGCGAACGTCGCGGCGTGATTGGGCTGCACCTCGAGCTCGAACTGCTGGCCGCCGACCTCTATCTGCACCGCGATCGTTTCCTCCGGCACGCCGGTGAGCTCGGTGAGCATCGTGGAGAGCGACGGAAAATACCGTGCTTTCAGTGCCTGGCCGGAGGGCAGTGCAACATAGCGCGCTGACTGCAGCGCCGGCCTCAGATTCATCGGGGGCGGGCCGACGAGCAGGATGCGCTTGCCGTCGGCGTGCCAGAAGCAATCGTAGACCAGCGCGCGGGATTCATATCGTTCGCGGAACTCCGGCGGCCGCGGCTTTTCGGGCGAGCGAATCTCTCGGGCGAGTCCGCCGCCTTCGGCCAGGAACGCCGCCGAGTGGGCAGCGGGCAACAGCCGCCCAGCACTCACGTGCGCAGCACTCCGCCGGTTGCCTTGGTGACTGCCGCCACGATTGCGCCGGAGATCTTGTCGATCTCCTCGTCCGTCAGCGTCTTCTGCTGCGGCTGCAACGTGACCTCGATGGCGACCGATTTCTTGCCCTCGCCGACGCCGGCGCCTTCGAAGACGTCGAACACGTCGACGCCGGTGATCAGCGCCTTTTCGGCCCCACGCGCCGCCTTGAGGATGGTGGCGGCGGGCACGCTGCGGTCGACGACAAAGGCAAAGTCGCGCGAGAGCGGCATGAGGTCGGAAAGCGCCAGAGCCGGCTTGGCGCGGGTGGGTTTCCGGCGTGGCTCGGGCAGGGCGTCGAGGTCGACTTCGAAGGCCGCGATGGGACCGTCGAGATCGAGCTTGGCGAGCAGTGCCGGATGCACTTCGCCGAACCAGCCGATGATGATCTTTGGCCCGAGCTGGACCCGGCCACCACGACCGGGATGGCTCCATTCTGCTGGTTCTGCAACGACTTGCAGCTTGTCGATGTCGAGGCCGAGGGCGTCGAGCAAGGCCGAGAGATCGGCCTTGGCGTCGAAGACGCCGACGGGCTTGCCGGCGCCGTCCCAGTGGCGGCCGCCATTCGTACCGGTGCGGATGCCGGAGGCGTAAGTGTGCTGGCCCTCGGGCAGATGCGAGAGGAAAATCTGACCAACTTCAAAGAGCTGCAGATCGTCGAAACCGCGGTTGCCGTTGCGGCGG
>DATCRS010000318.1:0-3205 GCA_036568845.1 Devosia sp.
GCCGGATGCTCCGCCGCCGCCGCAGCAGCACGAACCCCTGCCCGGTCCGCCAGAAACGACCCCGGCCTATATCGAGGAGGTCGAGGACGAGGAGGAAGCAGAGCCCGAGCCCGTGGGGGAGACGCCTGCCCCGGTGACGGCGCCCGAGCTGCCGCCGCAGCCGCAGAAGAAGCAGAACTGGTTCCAGCGACTGGCCACGGGGCTCAAGCGCTCGTCCGACCAGCTCACCACCAACATCACCTCCGTCTTCACCAAGAAGAAGCTCGATGCGGCGATGCTGGAGGATCTCGAGGACATTCTCATCCAGTCGGACTTCGGGCTCGAGATGGCGAGCCAGGTGACCGAGGCGCTGCGGCGCGACCGCTTCGACCGCGATATCTCGGCCGAGGAAGTGCGGCAGGTGCTGGCCGGCGAGATCGTCAAGGTACTCGAACCGGTGGCGCAGCCGCTGGCGGTGGATCTCTCGAAGAAGCCGTTCGTCATCCTGATGATCGGGGTCAATGGCTCAGGCAAGACCACGACGATCGGCAAGCTCTCGAGCCTCTATGCGGCGCAGGGCAGGAAGGTGATGCTGGCGGCGGGCGACACGTTCCGCGCCGCGGCGATCGAGCAACTCCAGGTCTGGGGCGAGCGTACCGGCGCGCCGGTCGTCGCCAAGCCGGCCGGCGCCGACGCCTCCGGGCTCGCCTTCGAAGCGGTGGAACGCGCGAAGGACGAAGGCTCCGACCTCCTCATCATCGATACGGCGGGGCGGCTGCAGAACCGCGACGAGCTGATGGGCGAGCTCGAAAAGATCATCCGCGTCATCAAGAAGGTCGATCCGACCGCCCCGCACGCCACGCTGCTGACGCTCGACGCTACTACGGGCCAGAACGCCCTTAATCAGGTCGAAATCTTCGGCAAACGTGCGGGCGTGACGGGGATCGTGATGACCAAGCTCGATGGCACGGCGCGCGGCGGCATCCTCGTTGCCATCGCGCAGAAATTCGGCCTGCCGGTGCATTTCATCGGCGTTGGCGAAGGGGTCGACAATCTCGAACCCTTTGCTGCCCGCGATTTTGCCGAGGCCATCGCCGGAAAGACCAGTTAATGGCGGATACGACCAAGACCGAAGAGATCAACTGGGCGGAGCTCCGCCCGCAGCTCATCCGCGTGGCGCTCGAAATCGGGCCGCTGCTGGTGTTCTTCCTCTGCACCACCTTCGGGGAAAGCTGGCTCGACGGGTCAGCGCTGCTGCGCTCGCTGTTCAAGAGCCCGATTATCTTCGCCACCGCGCCGTTCATGGTGACGATGGTGATCTCGCTCGCCATCTCCTGGCTGGTGTTCAAGCGCGTGGCCGTGATGCCGCTGGTGACGCTGGTCGTGGTGCTGATCTTCGGCACGCTGACGCTGCTGTTCCAGGACTCGCTCTTCATCAAGATCAAGCCGACCATCGTCAATTCGCTGTTCGCGGCGGTGCTCCTGGGCGGGCTCGTGTTCCGGCAGTCGCTGCTCAAGTACGTTTTCGGCGAAGTCTATCACCTCAAGCCCAGGGGCTGGCAGGTGCTGACGGTGCGCTGGGGGCTGTTCTTCCTGCTGCTGGCGGTGCTCAACGAGTTCGCCTGGCGCGGCGCCGGGCTGTTCTTCGCCGACCCCGAGGCGGGCGACAAGTTCTATGCCGGCTTCAAGCTCTGGGCGGTGATGCCGATCACCATCGTCTTTTCGATGATGCAGGTGCCGCTGCTCAACAGATACGCGGTCGACCCCAAGGAGCCTATCGAGGCCATTCCGCCGCTGGACCCGATGCCTTAGGGCAGGCACGAAATCCAGCAGTCAGGTCACCTCCCCCTTGCGAGGGAGGGAGACCCCGACTGATCGTTCAGTGCCGCTTCACCAGCTCGTCTTTCTCCACCTTAAGCATCAGCTCGTCGCCCGAGACCATGGCGATCTGGTCGGGGAGGACGTAGCGGTCGGCGGCGAAGATGCCTTCGGCGTCGATGCGGACGAAGCCCTGCATCAGCAGCCGCTCGCGAATCTCCTCGGGCAGGTCGTCGACCCGGAAGGCATCGACGATGTTCTCGACAAGGGTGTCGTCGCGCTCGTCGGTGACGCCTTCGATGGTGCGGGCCTCGAGGTCCTCGGTGCCGGAATCGTCATTGCCGAACTGCACCCAGTCGACGCGGCCGATCTCCTTGTGGCGCGCATCGAACACCTTCATGCCCTCGTGGATGTTGCGCAGCATGTTGGTTTGCATGGTTTTGTCCTCCTTGGTGCCCGGAATGGGCTTCGGGAGGAAAACGGCCGCGGCAACAGGCAGGTTCCGGTCGGCTACCGGGTAAAACTCGCGGCGCCAAGGATGCGGCCGGGGAGGCCGTTGCGCTCCTGCTGGACCATGACAACGGCGCCGTTGGAGGTGTCGGTCAGGACTTCGGAAAGCGGCAGCTTGAAATGGGCGCCCGCCGCCGGATCCCACATGCCGACGGCCTGGCGGCCGGTGACGATCTGGGTGTAGGCGATTTTCTTGCCCTCGTTCTCGCCGCGCTCGATATTGACCTCGGCGCGATCGATGAAGGTGATGAGCCAGACCACGGCTTCGCCCAGGCTGTCGTCGCCGTCGATCGAGACTTCCAGCATGTCCTCGGTCGGCGTGAGCGTCACGGGCAGGCCCAGATGGGTGTTGCCGTTGACGGCGCCTTCGACCTCCCGCTTGCGGGAGGCGACCACGCCCTTGACGCCGTTGACCACCAGTTGCGGGGTGAAGATGCGCGAGGACCCCCAGCTCTGGGCGTAGTCGCGCTGGCGGTTGGAATTGGCTTCGGCGCCGAAAGTGTCGGGCCAGCCGATATAGTCCCAGTAGTCGACATGGTAGGCGAGCGCAATGTAGTCCGGGCTCTTGCTCATCTGCTCGAGCAGCGCATCGGCTGCAGGACACGACGAACAGCCCTGGCTGGTGAAGAGCTCCAGCACGGCCTTGGGCTTGGCCCGTGTGTCAGCCATTGCCGGCGTCAATACGGCCAGCGCCAGCACGGCAGCGGTGAGGGAAGCCCGAAAAAGCATGGCGACGTTTGTAGGCACGTGCCTCGTGACAGGCGAGTCAAATCGCCGCGAGATATCGTGATGCGGTTAACCCCGCGCCGGGCCTCATGAACCCGGCGGCGAGGCGTTCTTTAGCCTGTTGATATCTTCGCGCCGTGAGCGCCATCGAGACCCGGGGCGCCGACTCGCT
>DATCRS010000319.1:0-21419 GCA_036568845.1 Devosia sp.
CGTCCATGAGGATGACATCAGGCTCCATGGCGAGCGCGCGAGCCACCGCGACACGCTGGCGCTGGCCGCCAGAGAGCTGGCCGGAATAACGCTTCAAGAGCTGTTCGATATGCATGAGCTCGGCAGTGCGGACGACGCGCCTTTCGACCTCGGCCTGCGGCAGCTTCTTCATGCGGAGACCGAAGGCGATGTTCTCGAAGACGGTGAGATGGGGGAACACCGCGTAGTTCTGGAACACCATGGCAATGCCGCGCTCGCGTGGCGGCAGCTGGTCGACGCGGCGGCCACCGATCCACACCTCGCCCTGGGTGGGACTCTCCAGTCCGGCGATGATCCGAAGCAGCGTGGTCTTGCCGCATCCCGAGGCGCCAAGCAGCACCATGAACTCCTGGTCGGCAATGGTGAGGTCGATCGAGTGCAGGGCCTTGAACGACCCGAAACTCTTGGCGACCCCCTTGATCTGGATTTCGGCCATGGCTGGCTCCTACCGGTTGGCGATGCCCCACATCGCGAACATGTATTTGCGGACGGCGAAGATGAAGATCAGCGCCGGGATGACGAGCGCCGCGCCGCCGGCGAACCGGAGATGCAGCGGCGAGACGGAAAGGCTCTGGAGGAGAAACGCCGTGAGCGTGCGGTTCTCGACCGTCAGCACCGAGGCGGCGAACACCTCGTTCCATGAGATGGTGAAGGCGAAGATCGCCGAGGCCGTGATGCCGGGAAGGACCAGCGGCAACACCACCTTCTGGAATGCCTGCAGTCGGTTGCAGCCGAGCGTCCACGCCGCTTCTTCCAGCTCCAGCGGGATGCCGGAAAAGATCGAAAAGGTGATGAGCACCGCAAAGGGAATGGCGAGCGTGGTGTGCACCAACGCCAGCCCGATCGGCGTGTCGTCGAGGCCGATGCGGATGAACATCACCGCGATGGGCAGCGCCAGCAGCGGCAGCGGGAAGGCGCGGGTCATCAGCACCAGCATGCGGAACGTCGCCTTGCCAGGAAACTCGAAGCGGCTCAGCGCATAGCCGGCCGGCGCGCCGATGCCGATCGAGAGCGCCATGGTCAGCACCGCCACCAGCAGCGAGTTCCACAGCGCCTTCAGCACGCCGGAAAAGGAGAGGAAGAAGTTGATCGAGCCCATGTCGAAGCTGGGCAGGCCGGTCTTCGGGAACGCGGTGACCTCCTGCGGCGAGGAGAGCGTGTTGACCAGCAGCAGGTAGATCGGCACCAGCACCCAGGCGCAGAGCAGCACTACGCTGGTCCAGAACAGGAACTTCCCCGCCGTCCCGACATCGGAAACGGCGCGCGGTGTGTCCGCGGTGGCGACAGCGGCGGTCATATCGTCGCTCCTTTCGGAGTACGCAGCACGCGCAGGAACACCAGCGTCGCGGCGATGGAGATGGCGAGGATAACCAGCGCATAGGCGGCAGCGACGTTGCGGTCGTTGAGCGCGAACTGCCAGTTGAAGGTTTCCCCCACCAGCACCGGCAACGTCGTGCCACCGAGCGCCACCACGACGGCAAACACTTCGAAGGCCGCGATGGTGCGAAGGATGAGCGCCGTCTGGATCGAGGGCCTCAGCATCGGCAGCGTCACCTTGACGAAACGCTTCCACGGCCCGGCGCCGAAGACCTCGGCCGCCTCATAATATTCCTTTGGGATGAGCCCCATACCGGAAACGAGGATCACCATGACGATGGCGGTGGCCCGCCACAGCTCGGCGAGGATCACGGCGATGAAGATAACCCAGAGGTTCTGGTAGCCCAGAAAGAGGATCGGCCGCTCGACGATGCCGAGGCCGACGAGCATGGAATTGAGAAAACCCGACTGCTCAAAAATGGCGAGCCAGATGATGCCCGCTGCAAGATCGGAAAGACCGAGCGGGATGGTGAAGATGTAAAGGATCGTGTTGCGCGCTCTGTCCAGCTTGGCGACGATCTGCGCCATCCCCAGCGCCATCACCAGCTGCAGCGGCACCACGATGGCAGCGAGAATGATGGTGTTCCAGAAGGTCGGCCAGAACTTCCAGTTGGTCGCCATGGTCTGGAAATGCTTGAGAGTAAAACCCTCGGGCGTGGTGAAGGCCAGCACCGCGATCTGCAGGAACGGCCAGAGAAAGAAGACGACGAGGAACACCGTCGCCGGCGCCAGCAGCAGATAGGGAATGTACCGCGGGTTCATCTCTGCCCTTCTTCGTTCGCTCTGTGCTCTCGCTGATCGCCTCCTCCCCCTTGAGGGGAGCAATAGTGCCGCCCGGAGCAGAGCCCCGAGCGGCGGAGGTCGGGAGGACCTTATTCTACGGGGCAAGGACCCTCGGACGGGGCATCCGGCACCCAGCAGGGCGCGCCGGTCTCGTTCATCAGGTTGCGCAGCGTCTCGGCCTGCTGGTCGAGCACCTGCCGGACGTCCTGGTTACCCAGGACGATGCGTTCGAAGGTGTCGATATAGACCTGGTTGAACTGGCCGCCCTTGTCGCCCAGCCCCACCGGCAGCAGCGACGGCAGCGCGTCGGAGGCGCTGGTCATCGCCGTGACCGCCGGACCCAGGGCCTGCGCCGATTTCGGCAGGTCGGCCGGGAGCGGCGCATCGGTGGTGGGGAAGAAGTTGGTCGCCACCAGCGTTGCCACCTGCTGCTCGGGCTGCATCATGTACTTGACCAGTTCCTTGGCCTTGGCGACGTCCGGAGCCCCCTTGGGCACGGCCATGCCGGCGAGCACCGGCATGAAGGCGCGACCCTTCGGGCCTGCAGGCGCCGGGAAGGCGACGAAGTCGTCCGGCTTCTGGTTGAAGGCCTCGCCGAGGCGGGCGATGTGGTCGAAGGCCAGCCAAACGTCACCGCTGAGGAGCGGCTCCTGCATGAAGTCGTAGTTGGTCGAAGCCGGGTTCGTGTACTGCCAGAGTTCCTTGAACTTGTTCCAGGCCTCCACGGCCTCAGCCGAACGGAACTTGGTCACCTCCGAGCCCGTATAGGCCGGCAGCAGGAAGCCTTGGAAGAAGCGGTGCTTCAGGCCCTTCGGTCCGGCCGGGAAGCCGAATTTGGGCGAACCCGTGCCCTCGGCCATCGCTTTGGCCCAGGAAATCACCTGATCGTACGTAAGCGCATTGAGATCGGCCCCCTCAGGCAGGTACTCGAGCGCCTGCTTGTTGGCAGCCATCACATAGGTCGCCTGCATCCACGGCAGGTACTTCTGCTCGGACGTGCCGAGCTTGCCCAGTTCGAGGAATGCCGGGCTGACATTGATGCCGGAAAGGTCGATGTCGGAAAGATCGACCCAGTTGTCGGCATAGGTGGAGAGATCACCGTGCAGGGCACCGACGACCCCGATACTTCCCGATCCGGCAGCGGCCTCGGCCTCGATGCGAGTGATGAAGGGGCCTGGTTCTTGCGGCTGGAAGTCGACGCCGCCAGGAAAATCCTTGAGCACCTGCTCCCGCATCTTCTGGGTTTCTTCAACCGGTGCCGCCTGGCTCGACCAGAACAACACCTGCGCATTGACGGCGTTGGCCGAAAGACCGAGTGCCAGCGTGGCAACGGCGAGAGTCTTCACTGTGTTTTTCACTTCGTTCTACCTCCCTTGATGAAACTCAGATTCGACGGACCACGTCCGGGACGGGTCCGTGGCTGGCGCGAGCCACCAGCTTGGGTGCGATGAGCCGGGTAAGCGGCTTGGCCGGTTTCTTCTCGATGACCTCGACGAGCATGCCGGCGATCTCGCGGGCGGAGTCCCGGGTGCGCGCCTCGAACGTCGTGAGGCCGGGCGGCGCGTAGGCCGCCGCGGCAATGTTGTCGAAGCCGACGACGGAGAGATCGCGCGGAATGGAGAGCCCGGCGCGCGACGCCTCCTCCATGATGGTCAGCGCCAGTTCGTCGAAGAGCCCGATCATCGCGGTCGGACGCCGCTCGGCATGGATCATCGAATTGACCGCAGCGACCGTCGCGCCGCGGTCGAAGCGTGGCGCGCTTACCACGTCGAGAATGACATTGGGATCGCCCCGCCGCGAGATCGCATCGCGCAGCCCGCGTTCGCGCAAGTGGCGGAAAGTCATCGGATCGGAGATGCTCACCAGCCCGAAATGCCGGTGGCCGAGATCGTAGAGGAGGTCGAACGCCTCGCCGAAGGCCGACACACTGTCGGCATCGAGCCAGTTGAACGAGGCCGAGCTGTCGAGCAACCGGCCGTGCGCCACGAAGGGGAAGCCGCGATCCATGAGATAAGCGAGCCGCTCGTCGGACTCCCCGATACGCGGCACCACGACCCCATCGGCGCGGCGGGCCTCGACCACGTGCTGGAGCACGGAGAGTTCCGAGCGGCCGGCCGGGACGGTGGCGATGAAAAGGTCGATGCCATGCTCGACGAGACCCTCGCCGAGGCCGGTGAGGAACTCGCCGAGATAGGAGTCGATGAAGTTCGGGCCGCGTACCGGAATGACGAAACCGACAAAGCCGGAGCGGCCGGAGACCAGCTGCCGCGCGGCCCGATTGGGAATGTAACCATGGGTCCGCGCCGCCTCGGCGACGCGCTCCCGCGTCTTCAGCGCGATGGCCGTGTCGCCGGCCAGGGCGCGCGACACGGTGCCGACCGAAACGTCGAGCTTCGCCGCCAGTTCGCGCAGCGTCAGACCTGCCATGAAGCTCCTCCCAAAGCTGAACAATGTCTTAAAACGTTTGCAGGGCCATTGCAAACGTTTTAAATCGCGAGACATTCATGGGCATTTTGCGAGTCTGAGGGCAAACAAGACGGATCTCCGACCGGCGACTTAGGTCCGAGCATGGGAACCTTGGTCCATCTGGCGCGTCGCCCACCTCAGTGTCTTCGTTGTTCCATGGTGAAGCCATTGCGACGAGCAGGACAATTCGTGAAGACGGCCGCCGCGGCGGCGGCACTCATACTGCTGTCGGCGGTGCCCGCCCTGGCCGACCATTGGTCTGCGACAAACGTGCGCGGCACGGCGCTGATCCTCATTGACGACAAGTGGCAGGATATTGCAGTCGGCCAGGTGTTGCCGGCAGCGGCGGTGGTACGCACGCTCGAGAACGGCCAACTGACACTCGTCAGCGCCGGCATCGGTATTGGGCTGGGCGGCGATGCAGCGGTGCAGATTGTCGAGGTCAGCGGCGGCGTGGCATTGACGCACTACGCCGGCACCCTCGATGTCCAAGCACAGGCCAGCGCGCAGGTGATGGTGGAAACGCCGAACGGCAAGGTCACCTTTAGTGCCGGCAGCGTGCGAACCGTCGTCAGCGAGGACAGGACCCGGGTCGTCGTGACCTCGGGCAGGGCCCAGATCGCCGACGCGACCGGCCACGCGATCGATGTCGCGGCAGGCGAGGCCGCCGATGTGACCATAGCGGGCACCACCTTGGAGGAACCGGCCGCACTGCCGGCGGAGAGCCCGGCCGATACCCCGCTGGGGAACAAGCCCCTCGCCGCGCCATCCTCCTCAAGCGCGGGAACACCTCTCGGCACAGACCCTGCAAGCCCACCCGGCGGTGGCGGGCGCCCTAGCTCACCTGGTGGCGGCGGCGGTCCTTCACCAGGTGGTGCAGGTGGACCGCCGGACGCTGGCGAGCATGCGCCCGCCGCCGCTGCTCACGCAGGCCGGGGCAACTAGCTGGCGACCTGCACGTTCTTCTGCGCATGCAGCAGACCCGTATCGCGTTCATCGACGACCACCCCACCCTACTCGCCGGCATGGCGGCAATCTTCTCCTCCCAGCCGGCCTACGAAATCGTTGGAACCGGGAAATCCGCCGATGAGGCGCTCGGCATTGCCGACCGCGCCTCGCCTGAGGTCATGATCTTCGACCTCTCGATGCCGGGCGATGTCTATAGCGCCATCGCCGACGTCACCCAGCGCACACCGCAGATCCATGTCATCGTCTTTTCGGCCTTCGCCAATGTCGACATGGCGCTCCGCGCGCTCGATGCCGGTGCGCAGGGCTTCGTGCTCAAGGGCCGGCCGACAACCGAGCTTTTCACCGCCATCGAGCAGGTGCGCCAGGGTGAGCTCTTCGTGTCGCCTGACTTCGCCCCTAAGCTGGAATCCGGGGTCCGTAATCGCCCGCGCCCTGCGGCCTCCTTCGAGCACCTGTCGGCCCGCGAGTTGCAGATCGTCGAGGGCCTGCTGCAAGGCAAGTCGAACAAGGAAATCGCACGCGACCTCGACCTCGCTGAGAAAACGGTCAAGCACTACATGACCAATCTCATGACGAAGTTGGGGGTGCGCAACAGGCTTGAGGTGGTGCTGGCAGCACAATCGCTCAGACCGGACGCGCTGCCGCCGGAGGTGCCGGTGCCTGCCCCGGCTGCCCCAACGGAACAGCCGCCTCGATTGTACTGACCGGCCCCTCGCCGATGCAGGTATGCAGCGTACCGCCAAGCGACTCCACCCGAAAATGCATGCCGCGAAGCCCGAGTCCCGTTCCATGTGGCCGAGGCATCTGGCCCGGCCGCACGTTGTTGGTGACGCGGATGCGGAGGCGATTGGCTTCATCGAGCTCGACCAACACCTCCTCACCATTGCCGGCCCCGTGGCGGAAGGCATTTGTGAGCGCCTCCTGGACGACGCGATAGCCGCAGACCTTCACCACCAATGGAGCGGCTTCCGGCAGGGATGCGAACCGTCTTGCAACGGCCGCGCCGGTGAGCGCCTCGTGACGCGAGATGGCCAGTTCCAGCGCCTGCCCGAGGCTCAATGGGGCCAGTTCAGGGAGCACCAGTCCGCTCGAGATGTTGCGGAGTTCCTCCAGCACGTCGCCGGCGAGCTTGGCCGTCGCGGCGAGCTCGGGGGATTGTTGCGCCGCTTCGGTAAGGCGGAGGATGATGAGCGTCAGCAGCTGGATCGGGCCGTCGTGAATGTCCGAACCCACCTGCGCCAGCAGCGCCTCATTGGTGAAATTGGCGCTCTGCCGCAGGTCCTCGGAAGCATCGCGCAGGCGGCGGTTGTCCGCGGCGAGCCGCCGCGAGCCTGCCAGGTTGCCGGCGAGGCGCTCGCGCTGGCGGGCAATCGTCCGGCTCGCCCGATCAACGAGTAGATAGAGCACGGCGATGACGACAAGACCCGAGACCCCTACCAGTGTCCACACCTCGAGCTGCGCACGGTCGCGCTCCGCGGTCACGGTGCGGGCGCTGTAGTACATCTCGGCCACCGCAAAGATCCGGCCTGTATTGACGTCGTGGAGCGGGGTGTAGATTTCGAGTACCTCGATGGGGAGCCCGGCAATCGGTCCGACCGGAGGCACGGAAACCTGGGTGAGACGCGAAGTCACCTTGCCGGCTACCGCCGCGGCATAGAGCGCCTCCTCGCCGTCGGCATCCTCGAGAGGCGCGGACTGATAGAGCATCCGGCCGGCCAGGTCGCGGATGCGGATCTGCAGGAGTCGGGCGGAGTCGGCTTCGTTGCCAATCGAGAAGACCTCGTCCAGGCGGGCCTTCTCCTCGGCCGTCAACACCCCATCCTCGCGTAGCATGCCGACCTGGTGCGCGACCAGGGCATCAATGCTGGATGCAGCGGTGGAGGCGACGCCGTCGGTGATGCCGTGCTGCACGTAGTAGCCGACCCATGCCCCCAGGCCCAGCATGGCGAGAGCGACGACGAGTACGGCGGCGAAGAGGAAGCGCAGCGAGAGCGACAGCCCGCGCATGGCGCGGAGCCATACCACGCGCAGGTAGCGATAGAACGATTGCAGCGTCGTCGGTCCTCCGCCTGGCGCCGGCCCAACCAGGGCAATTGCTCCGCCGGCGTGCAGGCAAGACGTCCGGCACGGGCCTTTCGTTCCCGAAAGCGCAGGCGACCTCGGGTGCCTAGCCCTTGATACCGGCCGAGAGGGTGATCGCCTGGGTAACCCGCTTCTGGAACAGCAGATAGGCCAGCGCGACAGGGAGACCGGCCAGAACGGCACCGGCCAAGACCCGTGCATAGGCCACGCCGAACGTGTCCTGGACCGCGGTGATCCCCACCGTCACCGTCATCATCCTTTCGTTCTGCGCCGCAAGGAACGGCCAGAGGAACGAGTTCCATGCGCCGATGAAGGTGATGATTGCCAGTGCTGTCGTCACACCCCAGTTCATCGGCAGGAAGATCCGGAACAGTAGCTGGAACTCATTGGCACCGTCGATAACCGCCGCCTCCCGGTATTCGCGGGGGACCGAGTCGAAGAACTGCTTGTAGACGATCACGGTCACCGGGTGAATCAGCATCGGCAGGACGATACCGGCATGGGTATTCAGCAGCTTGACGCCCGCGATGATGATGAAGTGGTTCACGATCAGCGCCGAGACCGGCACCATGAAGCTTGCGAGGACCAGGTACCAGAGCAATTTCCGCCCCGGGAACCGAAGCTGCGAGATCGCGTAGCCGGTGCATGCCGCCATGAACACGGCCAGCACCGTTACGGCCACCGACGTAATGGTCGAATTGGCGTACCAGTAAGGCAGATCGGAATGCTGGATAACGAAGGCGTAGCCGTTGAGATTGAGCCCCTCCGGCAGGAGGTTCAAGCCGGGCCGCACCGCCTCGTCGTCGGTCTTCACGCTTGTAACCAGCGCCCAGTAGAGCGGGAAGAACCAGATCAGTGCGCAGACCACCGTAAGGAGCGTCAGCAGCACGCCACCAATATCGAAAGAGCGCCGCCTTCTCGTGGCCGCGATTTCGCCGGCTGAGACCGCTGCAACGCTGCTCATTTGTCACCTCCCCGGATGCGCAGCACCTGGAACTGTAGCACCGAAAAGACGACGACGATGACGAAGAGGGCCACAGCGATGGTCGCGGCATAGCCGCTCGAATTCTTCTGGAATGCCTGCTCGTAGATGTACTGCACGAGGACCATGGTCGCCTGGGTGCGTCCGCCCTGGGCGAAAAGGTAGACCTGATCGAAAATCTTGAGCTGCAGGATGAGCTGGATCGTCAGGCAAAGCACGGTGATCGGCCAGATGAGCGGCCAGGTGATGGACCGGAAGACCTGCCAGCGCGTGCCGCCATCGAGCGCCGCTGCCTCGTAGAGTTCACGCGGGATGTTTCTAAGTCCCGCCAGAAAGAGCAGGATGGAAAAGCCGTTCGTCCACCAGATCGTGAGCAGGGCCACCATGGGCATGAACCACGGCGTGGTGCGCCAGACGTTGACCCGCTTGCCCACGAGCGGCTCGATGATGAATTGGGCCACACCAAACTGAAGATTCAGCATCCAGTCCCAGATCAGGTACACCACCGTGACAGGAAGAATGAACGGCAGGAAGAATGCCGCCAGGATGATGCTCTGCACCCAGCCTTTCAGCCGGCTGACCATGAGTGCGATGGCCAAGGCCACGGCAGTGCCTGGAATGACCGTCAGCAGCACGAAATAGGATGTGTTCCAGACCGCCGTCCAGAACACGCGATCGCCGAACATGCGGGTGTAGTTTTCGAGGCCGATCCACACCCCTTCGCCGATGAGGGGCGACTTGGTGAAGCTGATCTGCACCATTTGAATGGTCGGGTAGATGAACATCCACCCGAAGATCAGCACGAAGGGCGCCACCAGGACAGCCGCGGCGAGATACTCGTGCCGGCGATTTCTAAGCATCGTTATTCTCTCCGGGCCGCAAAGACGGACAGCTGGCCGGCACGAAGCCGGCCAGCTGCATACTAGTCCGTCACTGCAGCTCGTCGAGGCCCTGCTTCATCTCCTCGGCAGCGGTCTGAGCATCGATCTCGTTGTTCAGAGCAGCCGTGAAGGCGTTGCCGGCAATGTCGAACAGCGGCGAGGCGACGCCCGCATGAGGCGACTTCGGATCGAACACCTGGTTTGCGGTGAGCTTGGCGTACGTGGCCTGCGGCTGCATGGCCTTGTACTCCGCCGTCTCGGTCACCGACTTGTTGGCGGGAATATGGCCAGCGGTCGCCCAGAACAGCGAATGCTCGGACATCCACTTGATCACCTCGAGGACCGCGGCATGCTTTTCCGGCGTGACGGTCTTGCCGACATTGTTCGGGATCGCGAAGGTGTGCGAGTCCGCATAGGTGCAGGCATGATTGAACAGTACAGGCAGTTCGATCGCGCCCCAGTTGAACAGCTTACCCTGCTTTTCCAGATCGACCATGGTGGGCACTTCCCACACGCCGTTGATCATGAACGCAGCTTCGCCAGAGGTGAACAGCGCCACGTTGGATGGATAGTCGGTATATTCGGGTGTAAGGCCGTCCTTCACCCAGTCGGCAATCACCTGCACGCTGTTCTTGAGCTTGTCGAGATTGTCGCCCTCCAACCAATGACCATCCGTGCCGATCGAACCGTCCTGCTGGCAGAGGAACGAATAGATGGTGCGGAAGGCGAACGAGCCGTCGGCCGTCGTGGTGGAAAGGGCCCAGGTGGTGCCGCCGTCCTTGAGTTTTTGAAGCGCCGCCTTGAAGTTGTCGACGCCGTCGAGCCCGGTGGGCAGTCCGTCGGCGCCGATCAGGCCGGCGGCCTCCAGTTTGTCCTTGTTGTAGTAGAGCACGATCGGGTGGGTATCGAACGGCACGGCATACTGCTTGCCGTCGACGTTCACGGCCTCCCAGGTCTGCTGCGCAAAGGTGTCAGCCGAGAGCCCCATGGTGGACATGTCGTCGGGCGTGATCTCGGCCAGCGTGTTCTGGCTGACGGCCAGCGGGATGCGCGAGGCGTGGTACGTCATCACGTCCGGGCCCTCGCCGACGGCGGCCGAAGTCTGCACCTTGGTGTAGAACGGCACGCCCCAATCGAGGGTCGTGGCCTGGATTTCGATCTGGCCGCTGTGCTCGGCGTTGAAGTCCTCGATGAGCTTCTTCATGCGGACGCCGTCGCCGCCACCGAGGAAGTCCCACCATACGACTGTCTCGGCCGCACTGACGACGGGCACGAACGACATCAATGCCGTGGAGACGAGTATCGTCTTCAAAAGTGATTTCATGACCAGGTTTCCTCCCGTTTGGTCGAGGCCGCGTGTTTCCGCGCCTGCGCAAATGCTATCCATTGCCCCCCGCTTGTCAACGGCATTCATGATACGGATCAGACAACTGAGTACTGAATACAAATCCGGGGCTTAGCTCCGTCCTGCCGGACGAACGCCCTCCGGCGCACCCCTTGGGAAAAGGGTACGTCGGAGGGTCTCCGGGAGGACCTGATGGGATCCGGGCATCAGACTTTGACGCGGATCATCTGATATGAATACGGAGCGAGCTTGACGCTGAGCACCTTGCCGTCGACCTTGGCGCCGCTGCCCTTGGAGGGAGCGACCTGGTTCTGGTCGGCGCCGGTGTTCACCGCACGCAGGTTGGTGTGGGTCATCACCTGGTGATCGACCACCGACGCGGCGCCGAAGCCCTCGAGGCTGAGATCGACATCGATCGCCTCGGTGCCGTGACGGTTGACGGCGAAGAAGGTGACGGTCCCCTCGTCCTCGTTGTGCACGCCCGAAACGTCGACATAACCGACATTGTCGCCATGCACGGCGTCATAGCCGGGCGAGTTGACGGTGAGGTTGAGCGCCGTGCCGCGGCCGTAGATCGAGGCGAAATAGTAAGGGTAGTAGATCGTCTGCCGCCAGGCCGCGCCCTTGGGGTCGGTCATGATCGGGGCGATCACGTTCACCAGCTGCGCAATGCAGGCGAGCTTCACCACGTCCGAGCGGCGGATGAAGGTGTTAAGGATCAGGCCGACCTGCAGCACGTCCTCGAAATTGTAGATGTCCTCGAGCAGGCGCGGGGCATGCGGCCAGCCCGAATTGCCGTCGAGAATGGCACGGTCCTGCTTGTTCGAGTGGTACCAGACGTTCCACTCGTCAAAGCTGATATAGACGTTGTGCCTGCTCCGCTTCTTGGCCTTCACGAAGTCGATGGTGGAAGCGACCGTGCCGATGTAGTTGTCGAGTTTCTCGTTGAGCGCCAGATAGTTGGCCGTGTTCTTGGCCAGCACGTCCGCCGCAGCGCCTTCCAGCAGGGCCTGCTCGTTCTCGCGGTTGGCGAAGTACATGTGCAGCGAGATGTGGTCCACGTTCTCATAGGTGAGCTCCAGCACCTCCCGTTCCCACTCCGGATAGGTGGGCATGTTCGAATGCGAGGATCCGCAGACGATGAGCTCGAGCTTCTTGTCGAACGCCCGCATGGTCTTGGCGACCTCGTTGGCGAGCCGACCATACTCGTGGGCCGTCTTGTGGCCGACCTGCCAGGGGCCGTCCATCTCGTTGCCGAGGCACCAGAGCTTGACGTCGAACGGATCGGCGCGGCCATTCTTCTTGCGCAGATCGCCCCAGTATGAGCCGGTCGGGCCGTTGACATATTCGAGGAAGTTGCGGGCCTCGTCGAGGCCACGCGAGCCCAGGTTGATGGCCAGCATCATCTCGGTGTCGACCGCGGCGCACCAGTCCGCGAACTCGTGCACCCCTACGGCATTGCTGTCCGACGTATGCCAGGCGAGGTCGAGCCGGGTCGGACGCTGCTCGCGCGGGCCGATGCCGTCTTCCCAGTTATAGGCCGAGACGAAGTTGCCGCCGGGATAGCGGACCATCGGCACCTTGAGGTCGCGGACCAGTTGCGCCACGTCGCCGCGCATGCCGTTCTTGTCAGCGGTCGGGTGGTCGGGCTCGTAAATGCCGGTATAGATGGCGCGCCCCAGATGTTCGAGGAAAGCCCCGTACACCCGGTCGTCGATCTTCGAGATCGTGTAATCCTTATGCGCGGTAACCGTCGCCCGCATCAGCCCCTCCCGGACCCGTATTGGTGATCTATATCATCTGAATTGATAGAAAACCCCGGCGGGCGTCAAGGGCGTCGTGCGGACGATCCGTCTACTCGTCGATTTCGAGCCGCAGCACGATGTCCTGATCGTAATTGCCGAAGCCGCGGCCGAAGATGTTGATGCCGCCCGGATGCTTGGCCTCCGGCTTCACCCCGATCCGCAAGCGGATCGAATGATGGGTATCGAGATCGAGGTCCTTCAGCGAGAACGGCGAGATCTTGAGGCCATCCACATAGGTGCCGCTGCCGTTGACGCGAAAGCTCTTCAGCTTGCCGTACTGGCTGCCCTTGAGCTTCCACCAGTCGGGCGTGTAAACGCCCCGCTTGTCGCCGAAATCCCCCGGCGACGTCCAGGTGCCGATATCGCTTCCGTTGACCGAAATGGTGATGTCGCTCGGCCAGTCGGCGCTGGTGCCGGGCACCTCGGACGACAGCTCCATCGTGAACTCCATCGAGGTGATGGTGTGCTTGGCGAGCCGGGCATTGTTGGGGAACTGGTACTCCACATAGCCGCGGGTGAACCAGATCAGCCCCGCCTTCATCCGGTCGGGGTCGAGGAAGGTGTCCGGCACGTCGAGCAGGCCGATAATGCCGTCGCCCGAGCAGATCCCGCAGGGCGCCGACACCTCGCAGCTGGTGTAGAGCCCCAGCGGCATGGCCACTTCGATCGCGTTCGACTTGAGCGGCTTGATGTCCTCCTTGAACATCACCATCACCTCATCGAACAGCGAGTGGCAGATCTTCTGGTTACCCTTGCGCGCCTTCTGCGTTTCGGTGCGGACGAGGCCGGCATCGACCAGCACCTGCATGTTCGAGGAGACCGTCGACTGCGGCTGGCTGAGCTTGCCGGCGATGTCATTGACGTTCATCGGCCCCTCGATGTGGAGGAGCTTGAGAATGCTGACGCGAACCTCAGAGGCGAGGGCACGCAGGACGTCGGGCCGCTCCGCGGGATCGACCAGCAGGAAATTGCGGCTCATCGTCAGGATCCAGTTCGTCTCGGAATGAACCCTGTTTGTATCAGCACATCCGTTTTAGTCAAACGCCGAGCGCCCAGCTGCTTTGCCCGATGGAAAAGCAAACGCCGCCCAGCGGTTAACTCCCGTTAACCGGTAGCCGGTCATAATCTGCCTCTGGGAGAGAGTGTCTGAGTTCGTGGAGTGCTGGCGCTCGTGTGGCCCGTGCTGATTGCCAATCTGGCGGTGGTGTCGCTCTTCATCTCGGTGTGGGCGCATGCCCGCCATTACCTCGAGCTTCGCTCGCGCCGCCTGCGCCGCACGCTCTTCGCCGTTATGATGGCCGCCGGCGCGATCGTAGCGATGTCCCTGCCGCTCGAATTCCGGCCCGGCATCTTCTTTGACCTGCGTGGCACTTTCGTCGGCATCGCCGCCCTTTTCGGCGGGCCCGTTGCCGCCGTTGTAGTGACCACGATCACCGCCGGCTACCGCCTGGCGATGGGCGGCGCGGGAGCGCTGCCTGGCGTGACGAGTCTCGTCCTTGTCGCTACCTGCGGCCTCATCGGCTACTGGTACGGTCGGCGTTGGGGCCGTTCCATCATGCTGCTCGGCGTCGTGTCGGCCGCGGTGGGATTGGCCAATGTCAGTGGTCTTCTGATGCTGCCGCCTGAGGTCTCCGGGCCGATTTTTTCGAGCCTCGGCTGGGTCATGGTGATCATCAACTTCGCCGCCATGCTCCTCGCCGGCTACGTGCTCATGCGCAGCCGCGAGATTTCGATGGAGCGGCGGCTGCTGCGAGCCGGAGTGGCGCAGGCGCCAGACTTCTTCTACGTCAAGGATCGCGCCGGCCGCTTCGTGGCGGTCAATCGGCAGGTCGCCAACTACCATCATTTCTCCCGTCCGGCGGACATGAACGGCAAGACTGATTTCGACCTCGTCGAGCCCGACCGTGCCCGGACACTGTTCGAAGCCGAGCAGCGGATGATGGAGACCGGCGAGCCCATCGTTGCGTTCGAAGAGGAACTGCCGGATGCGACCGGCCAGATGCGCTGCCTGTCCACCTCCAAGTCACCGCTGCGCGATGCCGACGGCAACGTCATCGGCCTCGCTGGCGTGACCCACGACGTCACCGAGCGCCGCCGGCTGGAGCGTGAGGCCGCGCGCAACCACCAGCTCGTCAATCTCGCCCTTGCCGAGATGTCGGACGGGCTCGCCATGTTCGACCGCGACGGCTACCTCGTGCTCTGCAATCAGCAGTATACTGACAGTTTCCCGCGGACCCGGCATGTCCGCCAGCCTGGCACCCACATCCGCGACATCCTGCGCGCCGTCGTCGAAACCGGAGAGCAGCTCAGCGTGCCGCGCGACAATCCCGACGCGTGGATCGACCAGATCGCAGCGACGCTCACCGAAGAGACCCGCGAGGAGGTGAGCCTTGCCGACGGCCGCTGGCTGCAAATCCGCACCCGGCCGATCGCCGATGGGTCGTCGATTGTGGTCGTTACGGACACGACCACAATCAAGGCAGCAGAGCTGGCCCTGCTCGGCATGACCGACCAGCTCAAGGAACTCGCTACCACCGACGGACTCACCGGACTGCTCAACCGCCGCTCGTTCGACCAGGCCTTCGCCAACGAGCTCGCGCGCACCGCCCGCGAGCGGCAACCGATCACGCTGCTGATGATCGATATTGACCGCTTCAAGGCCTACAACGACCGGTACGGCCACCAGGCGGGCGACGCCTGTCTGAAGCTCGTCGCCAACTGCCTGCGCGAGTCTCTTATGCGTCCGGGCGACTCGCTGGCGCGCTACGGGGGCGAGGAGTTTTCCGCCATCCTGCCCAATACCGACGAGGACGGCGCCTATGTCATCGCGGAGC
This sequence comes from Devosia sp., assembly GCA_036568845.1. Taxonomy (GTDB): domain Bacteria; phylum Pseudomonadota; class Alphaproteobacteria; order Rhizobiales; family Devosiaceae; genus Devosia_A. The sequence continues at coordinate 15,564 of DATCRS010000319.1, forward strand.
GCTTCCGCAAGAACCTGCGCGCCCTTGAGCTGCCGCATGAGGGCAGCGAAAAGGGCGTGGTCACCGCTTCGATCGGCATCGCCAGCTATCCCGGCGCGCTGATCGAGCGCAGCGAAACGGAGCTGCTGCGCCGCGCCGACGCGGCGCTCTACGACGCCAAGGCGGCGGGCCGCGATCGCGTCACCGGCTGGCGCGGCACCCACGACGTGCTGCCGCGGCCCATCGCTGAAACGGTGCGCCGCTCCAGCCGCTGAACGCAGCCGCGCCGCCGCGCCCCATTGAACCTTCCGCGCGCTGGCCTATTTTCGTGAGGTCACCAGAGTAACCTCATGCCCCAGCCCGTCGTCCAAGCCACTGGAGTCAATCTCCATCTGCAGAGCGGGGGCACTCCCCTCCACATCCTCAAGGACATCGACCTCACCCTCACCCCCGGCGAGGTGGCGGCGGTAGTCGGCCCCTCCGGCAGCGGCAAGACCTCGCTGCTGATGGTGCTGGGCGGGCTGGAGCGCGCTACCGGCGGCACCATCGTGCTCGACGGTACCCCGATCTCGGCCATGAACGAGGACCAACTCGCCATCGCGCGGCGCAACACGCTGGGCATTCTGTTCCAGAATTTTCACCTCGTTCCCTCCATGACAGCGCTTGAGAATGTGGCGCTCTCGCTCGAAATCGCCGATGCCGGCACGCCGTGGCGAAAAATCCATGACCGCGCCGCGGCGGCGCTCGAAGAAGTCGGCCTCGGCGAGCGTCTCACCCACTTGCCCAACGCTCTTTCGGGCGGCGAGCAGCAGCGTGTCGGTCTCGCGCGGGCCATGGTCACCCAGCCGAAACTGCTTCTGGCAGACGAGCCCACCGGCAATCTCGACCAGGAAACCGGCGGACGGATCATCGAGTTGATGTTCGATCTCGCACGCACCAAGGGCACCGCGATCCTCCTCATCACCCACGACCCCGACCTCGCCGCCAAGGCCGACCGGCAGCTCCATATGAACGCCGGACGGCTCAGCTGATGGCCGTGCTGCTCGCCTGGCTGCGTGTTGCGTTGCTCGATCTGCGCGGCGACCTCCGCCGTTTCGGCGTACTCCTCGCCTGCCTCGCCCTCGGCGTCGGCACCATTGCGATTGTCGGTTCGGTCGGTGCTTCGCTGCAGGCAGCGCTGGCGCGCGATGCCCGCACCATCCTCGGCGGGGACCTCGAGGCGAGCCTCTCCTACCGTGCCGCCAACGATGCCGAGCGCCAGCTGTTCTCGGAACTCGGCACGGTGAGCGAAGTCATCGAGGTGATGGGCCGTGCCCGGGTGCCCGGGCAGAGCTCCTTCGTCGCTATCCGTGGGGTCGACGCCAACTATCCGCTGCTCGGCACGGTCGAGTACGACGGCGGCGGCGCTTTAGCGGATCTCCTCGCCGAGCGCGACGGCCACTTCGGCATCGTGACCGAGTCCCTCCTGTTCGACCGCATGGGCCTCGCCATTGGCGACTTCGTCACCATTGGCGACGCCGAATTCCAGTTGCGCGGCGTGCTGCGCTCGGTACCCGACCAGGTGACCCAGGGTGTCCTCCTCGGTATCCCCACCCTGATGTCGGTCGAAGGGCTCAACGCCACCGGCATCCTGAAACCGGGCGTGCTGGCGAAGTACCGCTACAAGATGCTTCTCGATCCACCGGGCTTCACCGCCACGGCGGTGACCATCCGCAACACTTTTCCGGACGCCGGCTGGTCGGTGCTCTCCCCACACGATGCGACCGCCGACCTCGCGCGCTTTTTCGACATCTTCTCGCGCTTCCTCGTCATCGTCGGGCTGTCCTCGCTGCTGGTCGGCGGCGTGGGTGTCTCGAACGCGGTCAGCGCCTATGTCACCGAGCGGCAGCGCTCCATTGCCACCATGCGCAGCCTGGGCGCGACCGGTGCGCGCATCCTCTTCCACTTCCTGACGCAGGTGCTGCTGCTGACCCTCGCCGGCATCGTCCTCGGCCTCCTGCTCGGCGGCGTGCTGACGCTGGCAGCGCTGCCCATCATTGGCGGCCTCCTCAAGATCGATCTGCCGGCCGTCGTCGACCCGGTCTCTCTGCTGACGGCCGCCGGATTCGGCCTCCTCATCGGCTTTGCCTTCGGCTACCTGCCGCTGCACCGCGCCCGTGGCCTGAAGCCGGCGCTACTCTTCCGCTCCGCCGGGTCCGCGATCGAGGGCGTGCTGCGCTGGCGCGACCTCTTCCACCCGGCGCTGTGGCTGCCGCTGCTCGTGGCGCTCGGCGCCATTTATGCGCTCGCCGCAGTGACCACGGGACGCCCGCTGCTGGTGTTCTACTACGCCATCGGTGTGGCCCTCGCTTTCCTGATCCTGCGGGCGGCGGCATGGCTGCTGCAGCACGCTCTGCGGCTGGTGCCGCCTTTGCCGGACGCCAACCTCCGCAACGCACTGAAGGCCATCCACCGGCCGGGCGCCCCGGCGCCGATCGTCGTGATGTCGCTGGGGCTCGGGCTGGCGCTGCTGCTCGTCATCGCGCTGGTCGACGGCAGCCTTCGTCACCAGCTGGCCCGCGAGTCGATCCCCGACGCGCCGAGCTTCGTCTTCATGGACCTCTTCGAGGACGAAGCAGCCGACCTCAAGACCTTCTCGGCGGGCGACCCGCGCATCGCCAGCTTCACCTCCGTGCCGCTGGTTCGTGGCGCCATCCAGTCGATCAACGGCGTCCCCGCGGCTGAATATCCGCGACCCGATCCGGAATTCTCCTTCCTCCTCGAAGGCGAGATCCCGATGAGCATGGCCGCAGCGCTGCCAGCCCAATCCACCGTCACCGAAGGCGAGTGGTGGCCCACGGATTATGCCGGCCCGCCCCTTCTCTCGGTGTTCGACCGGCTGCGGGAGGCCCTTGACCTCAATGTCGGCGACAAGCTCGAGATCACCATCTTCGGCGAAACCATCACCGCCACCATCGCCAACTTCCGCGACTACGCCTGGCGCTCCGGCAACGTGAACTTCGGCTTCGTGCTCTCGCCCGGCTCGGTCACCTCGCCCATCAGCTATCTCGGGCTGTTGAAGTCGGTACCCGGCGAGGAACGTGCCGTGCAACAGGCACTGATCGACACCTATCCCGAGCTCATCTTCCTGCCGGTCGGCGAAGCCATCGACGCGCTGAGCCAGATCCTGTCGGCCGTGACCAATGCCGTCGCCGTCATCGGCGGTCTCGCCGTCGTCTCCGGCCTCTTCGTCCTTGCCGGCGCCATGGCGGCCGGCCGCAAGCAGCGCGAGGCCGACGCGGTGGTGATGAAGGTGCTCGGCGCCAGCCGTGGCGACGTCGTCCGCGCCTATGTGGTCGAGTACGGCCTGCTCGGCGGCCTCGCCGCTCTGCTGGCGGCGTTACTCGGTGTCGCGGGGGCCTGGGCCTTCGTCACCCAGATCATGGAGATCGATTTCCACGCCGATCCTCTGACCATCGCCGCCGTCATCCTCGGCGCCGTGATCCTCACCATCGCCATCGGCACCGTCACCACCTGGTCCGCCCTCTCGGTACGTCCGGCCCGGTTCTTGCGCGAGGAGTAGCGGTCTCCCCGCTCCTCTGGTGCAGTCAGGACTCCGGCGAGTCGCGAGCCTCTTCGCTAGACGACCGCCCACAGAAGCCGCTACTTCGCGGCCTCGACAATCGCCTTGACCACCGGTAGCTTCACCCGGAAGCACGCGCCGCTGCCCGAACCCGGCACCAGCTCCAGCGTCCCGCCCATCCGCTCGACGATCTGCCGCGATATGGCGAGTCCCAGCCCGGCCCCGGGCTCCGCACCCGCCTGCGAACCCCGCGAGAATTTCTCGAAGATCAGCTTCCTGTCCTCGCGCGAGATCCCCCGGCCGTTGTCCTCGACGTCGACCGCATAGAACCTGCCCCGCACGCCAGAGCGGATCTCGACCATCGGCATCTCCGCTTCATTGTATTTGATGGCGTTCGAGATGAGGTTGATCAGCACCTGGCACAGCCGGTCGCTGTCGCCGCTGACGGTCACGGCGCGACTGCGCTGTCCGATTTCGAGCCGCATGTTGCGCTGCCGTGCCAACCCGCGGCAAACCTCGATCGCCCGTTCGAGCGCAGCTTCGGGATCGATCGGCCGGTTCTCCCAGCCCCTTTCTCCGCGCTCCAGCGCCGAGAGGTCGAGGATCTGGTCGAGTAGCCGCGTCAGGCGCAGGCTCTCGTCGTGAATCGTGCTGACGAACCGCTTCCGTTCCTCCGGCTTCAGTGCGCCTTCGTCCAGCAGAATCTCGGAGAAGCTCCGGATCGAGGTCATTGGCGTGCGTACCTCGTGGCTGACCTGGCTGAGAAACTCGTCCTTCTGCAGGTCGAGCTCGCGGAGCTGCTCATTGGCCTCCTCGAGCTTCCGCGCCGTGACGCGAAGCTCGGAAGACGTTCGTTCCAGCTCCTGGCTGTATTCGATGGCTTGCTGCGTCTCGTCGGCCATCTGCATCACTTCCTCGAGCGACACCGCCTCGCCCGAGACCACCTTGGAAAGCATCACATGCGCAGAGGCCGCGCCGATTGACCCTGCGAGCTCCCGCTCCAGCCTGCCGATGAAATCCGCGCTCGGCACCATGCCGGGCTGCGGAACACCCTCGAACAAGGCCGTGGCGCGCTCCGCCCCGAGCACGCGCTGCGCCACAAAGAAGAGATCGTTCGCGGTCGCCGAACCACGGATGAAATGCCGTTCCGTCCGTGCGGCCGGCTTGAACGCATCGACGAAGAGATTGGCCTGCAGCCGCTCCAGCGCCGACTGGTTGGTGAACAGCGAAACGGCCACCAGCACCGCCGTGTTGAGAAAGAGACTCCAGAACACCGAGTGCACCAGCGGATCGAGCCCGTCGAGCCCGAACAGCGCCTCGGGTCTCAGCCAGGAAATCCCCCACGGCCCCTGCGACATCAGCATCGCGACTGCCGGCGAGCTGGTCTCGAACGAGGGCAGGAACATCGACCAGGCCCAGACCACGAAGCCCACCGCCACCGCGGCGGTTGCGCCCTTGACCGACGCATCCTTCCAGAACAGCGCCGCGATGATTGCCGGCAGGAACTGCGCCACACCGGCGAAGGAGATGAGCCCGATCGGCGCCAGCGCATCGGAATCTCGGGTGAAATAGAAGTAGAAGAACCCCAGCGACAGGATGATGCCGATCGAGAACCGGCGCGAGTTGAGCAACAGGCGGCTGACGCTGCGGTCGTCGTCCTCGCCCAGCCCGCGGGCGGTGCGCAGCGCAATCGGCATGACGATGTGGTTCGAAACCATGATCGAAAGCGCAATGGCCTCGACGATGATCATCGAGGTCGCCGACGAGAAGCCGCCGATAAAGGCGAAAAGCGCCAGCTCCTCCTGTCCCGCCGCCAGCGGCAGGGTGAGGACGAACATGTCGGGGTTCGATCCCGCCGGCATCGAGGTGAGCCCGAAAAGCGCAATCGGCAGGGTGAAAAGGCTCATCAGCAAGAGGTAGGCCGGGAACGCCCAGCTCGCTGCCCGCAGATGGTTTTCGTCGGAATTCTCCACCACGGTGATCTGGAACTGCCGCGGCAGGCAGAGGATGGCGGCAATGGAGAGGACGTTCATCGCCACCCAGCGGTTGCCGAAGGTCCCTTCCGAATAGATGTCGATGCCCTGTGCCTCCGCATTGGCGAAGATCGCCTCGAAGCCGCCTCCGGCCCAAACGACAAAGAACCCTACCGCCAGTAATGCCGCCAGCTTCACCACCGCCTCGAACGCGATGGCGGCGACGACGCCGTGATGCTGCTCCTTGGCGTCCACGTTGCGTGTGCCGAAAAGGATGGTGAAGAGCGCCATCGCCGCGGCGACACCCAGCGCCAGGCCGACCTCGTCGACTTCCTTGAAGCT
>DATCRS010000320.1:0-4066 GCA_036568845.1 Devosia sp.
GGCATCTTCGGCTCCATGACGGCCGGGGCGTACCTGACGAATGTTCCCACGCGCAAGCACACCTGGAAATCCGACGTGCGGGTGACCGTGCTGCCGATGACGATCGACGGTCTGCTTCGTTCCGGCGGCGTGACCAAGTCCATACCGGTGCCGATCAAGAATGCCGCCGGCGAACTGCTCGAAACCGCCATCCCCAAGGTCGGCATCGTCAAGGGCGACAATTGGTATGATGACAGCGGCGTGCCCAACCCGACCGGCGAAAAGGGCATCGGCGGCACCATCGAGATGCTGGTCGAAAAATATCCGCTGGCCGGAATCATCGCCGAGGGGCTCGCCCCTTACGCCAGCCTTTCCCAATCCCAGGAGAAAGCTCTCGAGCGAGCCGTCCTGCTTGGATTGCCCGTCGTGAAGGTCGCGCGCGGCGACGCCAGCGGACTGGTCCGCGTGAATCCCAACAATCTCTCGATCGAGGGCAACAACCTGACGGCGACCAAGGCCCGGCTGCTGCTCACGGCGGCGCTGATGAAGCTCGGCCCGCTGCCGCCCGCCGCCGATCCCGCGCAGCCAACGCCGGCCGAACTCGCCGCCATCAAGGCGAAGGTCGCGCTCTATCAGGAGATTTTCCAAACGCACTGAGCCCAACCCCGTCCTCCGCCATGCCGACCACACTCTCGTCCCGCCGCGCCTTCCTTCGCACCGCCGGTCTCGCCGGCTCCTCCGCGCTGCTGGCCCAGCTGACTCCGGCCCGGGCCGCGGCCGCCGCGCCTGCGTACCTGAAATCGGCGGATCCAACCGAGGATCTCGTGTTCATGTCGGCCACCAAACTGGCGGGTCTCATCCGCGAGAAGAAGGTGTCGTCAGTCGAAGCCGTGAAGGCCTGCTACGCGCGCATCGACGCGGTGAATCCCAAGATCAACGCCGTGGTCCAGTTTTGTCGCGAGCGGGCGCTGGCCGAGGCGGCTGCCGCCGATGCGGCGCTCGCACAGGGCGAACTCAAAGGCCCGCTGCACGGCGTGCCGATGACCATCAAGGATTCGATCGACACCGCCGGCGTGATCTCCACCGCCGGCACCGTGGGCCGCATGAACTATGTTCCGCCGAAGGACGCCACCGTGGTGGCCCGCTTGCGCAAAGCCGGGGCCGTGCTGCTCGGAAAAACCAACACACCCGAGTGGACGCTCGCGGGCGGCGGCATTCCCGGCGTGGGCACCACGGCCAACATCATCTATGGCATCAGCCGCAATCCCTACGACACGACGCGCTCGACGGCCGGTTCGTCGGGTGGGGCAGGGGCGATTGTCGCCGCCGGCGGCGCGCCTTTCGATATTGGCACGGACTGGGGCGGTTCCATTCGCGGTCCGGCTCACAACAACGGCATCGCGGGAATCAAGCCCAGTTACGGTCTGGTACCGCGCACCGGTCACATCGTCGGCTACGGTGGCTATCTGGATTCCTGGCAGGAGCTGGGGCCGCTCGCCCGCCGGGTCGAGGATCTGGTGCTGACGCTGCCGCTCATCGCCGGCCCCGACTTCAGCGACTGCGCCATCGCCCCGGTGCCGTGGCGCGATCCCGCCGCCGTGGACATCGCGAAGCTCCGCGTTGCCTTCTTCCCGACCAACGGCGTGGCCGACACCACCGCCGAGACGCAGGAGGTCGTGAAGACGTGCGCCAAATATTTCGCCGACGCCGGCGCCAAGGTCGTGGAGGACTGCCCGAAGGACCTGATCATGGAGCTGGAGGATATCCGATTCCGGTTCATGGCCGCCGACGGCTGGTCCTACCTCAAGCGTCTCGCCGAAAAATGGGGCACCAAGGCCGTCTCACCCACCGTCGTGGCCCGTTACGACACCGGCGTTACGACCACGGCGGAGCTGGTCGAGCTGTGGGAAAAGCAGGACGCCAACAAGGTGAAGTGGCTCGACTGGATGAAAAACTACGACGTCGTCCTCTGTCCCGCCGCCGGCAAGCCTGCGCAGCCGATCAACTTCGGCACGGCCAACTCCGCCTTTGTGAAGGGCGGCAGCTACACCGGCATGTTCAACACCACCGGCTACCCGAGCGCCGTGGTCCGGGCCGGCACCAGCCCGGAAAAACTCCCCATCGGCATCATGGTAACCGGCCCGCTCTGGCGCGACGACCTCGTGCTCGCCGCCGCCGGATTCATCGAGAGCCGGAGCGGCGGCTGGCAGCGCCCGCCGCTCTGATCCGTCCCTTTTCCTCATCGTCTCGCCTCAACCAACCGTCTCACACCTCGCATGAAAACAACACCCTCAGTCCCCCCGGTAAACCACTCCCGTCGAAGTTTCCTGCGCCGCACCGGTTACGGTGCCGCGGCCGTGTTTGTGGCCTCCTCCTTTCTATCCCGGCTCCGGGCCGCCGACGCCTCCGCTGGCTACCTCGCCTCGACGGATGCGAACAACGACCCGCTGTTCATGTCGGCGACGAAGCTCGCCGGGTTGATCCGCGCCAAGAAGCTCTCGGCCGTCGAGGTCGTCAAGCTGCACATCGCGCGCATCGAGGCGGTCAACCCCAAGATCAACGCGGTCGTCATGCCCTGCTACGAGCGCGCACTGTCCGAGGCGGCCGATGCCGATGCGATGCTGGCGAAGGGCAAGCTGAAGGGCGCCCTGCACGGCGTGCCGATGACGATCAAGGACTCCTTTGATACGGCCGGCATCATCTCCACCGGCGGCACGCTCGGGCGGAAAAGTTATATTCCCGGCAAGGACGCCACCATCGTCGCCCGGGTGCGGGCGGCCGGCGCCATCCTGCTCGGCAAGACCAACACGCCCGAGTTCACCCTCGGCGGCGGCGGGAAGGGCACGGTCAATCTCGTCTACGGGCTCACGAAGAATCCCTACAACGTCAACTATCAGCCGAGCGGATCCTCCGGGGGCGCCGGGGCCATCGTTGCGTCCGGCGGTTCCAGCTTCGATCTCGGTTCCGACTACGGCGGTTCCATCCGCGGCCCCGCGTTCGCCAATGGCATCGTGGGCATCAAACCGACGTACGGCCTCGTGCCGCGCACCGGTCATATCGTCGGCTACGGCGGCGCCTTCGACACCTTCCAGGAAACCGGCCCGCTGGCCCGTCGCGTGGAAGACATGGCGCTCTTGCTGCCGCTCATCGCCGGACCGGACAGCGCCGATGCCGCGATGGCGCCGGTCCCGGTCGGCGATCCCGCCGCCGTCGATCTGAAGAAACTGCGCATCGCCTTCTATACCACTAACGGCCAGATGGATCCCACGCCTGAGCTGCAAGCGACGGTGAAGCAGACCGTCGCCTATTTTGAAGCGCTCGGTGTGAAATCCATTACTCCGGACGCTCCGCCGAAGATGAAGGAGCTGGCGGAGGTCCGTCAGAAATTCAACGGGGCCGATGGTCGCGAACACATCCGCCGCCTGCTCAAGCTGCACGGCACCTCGCAGGCTTCGCCGGGGCTTAACGTCGACGGCGAGGTGGTGAGCTCGGCCGACTTCACCCGGCTGTGCGAGGAAATGGACGCCATCAAGAGCGAGCAGCTCGCGTGGTTCGAAAAGTACGATCTCATCATTTGTCCGGCCAGCAACCAGGCGCCAATCCCCCTCGATTTCGAACGCCCCAAGAACTACACGGGCGCGTCCTACACCAGCCAGTACAACACCACTGGCTGGCCCGCCGGCGTGGTGCGCGTCGGCACCGCGGAGAAGGACAACCTGCCGCTCGGCATCCAGGTCGTCGCCCAGCCCTGGCGCGACGACGTCGTCATCGCCGCGCTCAGCTTCATCGAATCCAAGACCGGCGGTTACGTAAAGCCCGCGATCTAACCGGAGACAACCACCATGAAGTCAACCAATCGCATTGCCGTTCTGACCGCCCGCGCCAACCGCCGGGAATTCCTCCGCTCGGCCGGACTGTTTACCGTTGCCGCCGCGTTGCCTGCCTTCAGTTCGTCGGCCAAGGCCGCGCCGGGATATATGTCGTCCACCGACAAGACCGAGGATCTCATCTACATGTCGGCCACCAAGCTGGCCCAGCTCATCCGGGAGAAAAAGATTTCCTCGGTCGAACTCACCAAGGCCTATAT
>DATCRS010000321.1:0-11141 GCA_036568845.1 Devosia sp.
GCACCGGGGCGGGTGCCAGGTCGGCCTGATGCCGGGCGCGGATCTGCTGGATGGCCGACTGCAGCGTGTCGCGCGGGTTGGCTGGCATCTGCCGCTCGGCATAGGCGGAGGGCTGCTGGTAAGCCAGTTCGTCCCGGTCGCTCAGCCGGTCGATGGCGCGCTTGACCGAGCGCAGCGCCTCGCGGTGACGGTTGTCGGGTGCGGCCTCTTCCACCTGCATGCGCAGATCGCGCATGCGCTCGGTGAGTCCGCCGTAACCGTCGTCATGTCTCGATTGGCGTGCTACCTGACTTTCGACCTGGTCGAGCAGGGCCACGAGCTCCCCGCGCAGGGCCTGCCATTCGCCCGGCGATTGACCGTAATCCTGCGGTTCGGGCTGAGGGTAAGGGCGGGCCATGCGGTCGTTCCCAAGTACCGGGGTGAAGAAATGACAAGGCCTGATACGGGCCTGATCCAGCCGCCAGTCTTGAGAAAACATGGTAAAGATGGCGTTAAGTTCGCTGCAATTTGCGAATCCGGGCCACTGCCCGCCTTAAGTTGGGATGTCATCTGCGCTGCCAGACTGCTAAAAGAGGCCATGACGAAGCGCCGCATTATCATTGTCGACGACCACCCGCTGTTCCGCGCCGCGCTGCGGCAGACGCTGTCGGGCGGTGATCCCTCCATCCAGGTCGAGGAGGCGGGCGATCTCGCCGGCCTCAACGCCGCGCTGGAGGCCGACCGCGATTGCGACCTCGTGCTGCTTGACCTCAACATGCCGGGGGTGCGCGGCTTTTCCGGCCTGTTGCTGCTCCGCGCGCAATACCCCGATGTGCCGGTTGTAATCATCTCGGCCGTCGAAGACGGCTCGGTCATCCGGCGCGCCTTCGAGCTCGGCGCCTCGGGCTACCTGCACAAGTCCGTCGGCCCGCCCGAGATCCGGCGCGCCATCGAGACCGTCCTCTCCGGCGAGGTATTCGTCCCCGAGGGCATCGACATCGCCAGCGACGACGATCAATCCGCCCTGATGCGTCGGCTGTCGACGCTGACGCCGCAGCAGGTGCGGGTGCTGATGATGCTGAGCGATGGGCTGATGAACAAGCAGATCGCCTACGAGCTCTCGATCTCGGAAGCCACGGTGAAGGCCCACGTCTCGGCCATCCTGCAAAAGCTCGACGTCGACAGCCGCACCCAGGCCGTCATCGCCGCCGCCCGCATCGAAGAAGGCCAGTTCGAAGCACTCTTGGGCCGCGAGCAGGTCTAGGACTTCTTTCCTCTCCGCTTCGGCTGCTCCGCAACCGCGGCCTCGATGATGCTCTCCAGTTCCTTGGCGCCGGCGAGCATGGGAGCGGTGTCGCGGTTGGCGCGGCTGATAATGAGCAGACCTTCGAAGCTGGCTTCGACGAGGAGGGCCAGCGGAGCGGCGCGTCGGGGAGGAACGCCCGCGGCGAGTAGCGCCGCCTCGAAAAGGCCGATCCAGGTCTCGTAGGCATGGCGGGTGAGGTCGGCGATCGGAGCGGAGTCGAGCCCATCCAGCACCACAGGCGCCGTCGGCGAACCAAAGTGGAAATCGTGCTGGGCGAGGGCTGCGGCCGAAGTCTCGAGGATGGTCCTGATGGCGCGGCCGGGCGAGCGTGCCTCAGCGAGCGCCTCGCGCAGGCTTTCCGTGACCCGCTCGACGCCATCGCGGGTCGCCGCAGCGACCAGTTGATCCTTGCCGTCCGGGAAGTGGAAGTAGAGCGAGCCACGTGGCGCACTGGAGCGTTCCAGCAGCTCGGCCAGGGCCAGCCCATGGTAGCCACGGTCCTGCAGCAGGTCCTCGGCGGCGTCCAGCATGCGTGTTCGGGTATCGTTTGCCATGAGCGCTACATAGCACTGTTCGCCGACTATGCAAATCGGTCTACCGACCTCGCGACCCGCGTACGCACAGCCGATATATACATATATAAGGGAGTCAGTTTCGGCCCTCAGGCGAGGTTCTGGGCCTCGCGCGGCGGCCGGGCGCGCTGGCCGGCAAGGCCGCTGATGGTGGCGCGAAGTGCGGCCGGCTTCACCGGCTTGGTGACCACCGCGATGTTACGCTCCTCTGCCAGCGCCCGCACCGCCGGACTGCGATCGGCGGTAACCAGCGCGGCGGGGAGATGGCCACCGACATTGTGCCGCAGCCATTCGATGGCATCGAGCCCCGATGTCTGGTCGAGATGGTAGTCCATCAGCACGAGGTCAGGCAGCCAGCCGACCAGCAGCCGGTCCTTGTCGATATCCTTGAGCGAACGGGCCGAGCGCACGTCGACACCCCATCCTGACAGCAGCCCCTCCATGGCATCGAGAATGCCACGCTCGTTGTCGACGCAGAGGACGCGAAGGCCGGCAAGGTTGGAAGGCGTCTCGGGCACCGACTGGAGCGGGTCGGCGACCGGACGCGCAAGCCGCGTCACCGGCAGATAGATCGAGAAGCGCGAGCCGCGACCTTCGGTGCTGTCGAGCTCGAGCGTCAGGCCCAGCGCCGTGACGAGGCGTTTGACGATCGAGAGACCGAGGCCGAGCCCCTGCGCCATTCGTGCGCCGTGCTCGAGCCGCGAGAACTCCGCAAAGATCAGCGCATGCTGGTCGCGGTTGAAGCCGATGCCGGTATCGAGAATGTCGAGCCTGATGCGCTGGCCGCGTCCACGGCAGCCGACGAGCACCCGGCCGCCGGGCCGCGTGTACTTGATGGCATTGGAGACGAGGTTCTGGACGATGCGCGCCACCAGCGTGCGGTCGGCCAGCACGGCACGCGAGGTGCCGATGAGCCTCAGATCAATGTCGCGCTCGCGCGCCATCGGCAGAAACTCGACCTCGATCTTCTTGAGCAGGTCGCGCAGCGAAAACGCCGTGGGCGAAGGCTTCAGGTTGCCGCCGTCGAGGCGCGAAATATCGAGCAGCGCCGACATGATCTCCTCGACCGCGTTGAGCGACGCCTCGATCGAATGGGCGAGTTCGGCAAGGCCGGTGCTGCCGGCGCGCTCGATGAGCGTCGCGGTATAGAGCCGCGCAGCATTGAGCGGCTGCAGCAGGTCGTGGCTCGCGGCTGCGAGGAACCGGGTCTTGTCGCGATTGGCGGCGTCGGCTTTCGCACGGGCGCTCTCGAGCTCGGAGTTGAGACTGGTGAGCGCGGCAGTGCGCTCCTCGACGCGACCCTCGAGCGCGTCATTGATCTTTTCGAGCTCGGCTTCGGCCGCAACGCGCTTGGTGACATCGGCAAAGCTGATGACCAGACCGCCCGACGGCAGGCGCGCCGAATGGAACTCGAGAACATGCCCGCGCGCACCCATGCGCTGGCTCACGGTCGCCGCGCTTTGCGTCAGCGATTCGACCCGGCGCACCGCGAGTAGCGCCGCATCGCCCTCGCCGAGGTCGCCGCGACGCGCCAGAAACAGCGCGATGTCATAGAGCGCGACGCCGTCGTCGACGAGGCGCTCGGGCAGGGCGAGGAGATCGCGGTAGCGGGCGTTGCAGGTGACCAGATGCAGATCCGCATCGAATACCGCGATACCCTGTGGAATGGCCTCAACTGCTTGGCGCAGGCTGGTTTCCTGGTCGGCGCTGGTGGTTGTCGAGCTCATTCGATCGGTCGCTAGAACGTTCGTCATAGTTTTCGGCGGAGGTGGCGAGTATCGGCCTTTGGCAGCGGCGCAGCAAGAGAGTCAAAAGTCGCGCCTAGTGCAAAGGCGCACAGGAAACATTGCAATCTTCGCGAAGTTGGGAAATCGTCAACACGTTACGTGTATCCCTACAGAGTCAACCCGAAGATTCACTCGGAGAAAATGAGGGGTCCCCATGTTCAAAGAGTTCCGCGAGTTCGCTCTCAAGGGCAACATGCTCGACCTGGCTATCGGCGTCATCATCGGCGCAGCGTTCGGAGCCATTGTGTCGTCTATCGTCGATGATCTCATCATGCCGGTGCTCGGCCTGATCTTGAGCGGCATCGACTTCTCCAATCTGTTCATCGTGCTCAACAACCCTAGTGGTGTCGCGGTGCCCTCCGTTGCAGCAGCAAAGGCTGCCGGTGTGCCCACGCTCAATTACGGGCTGTTCATCAATGCCGTAGTAAAGTTCACCATTGTCGCCTTCGTGCTGTTCCTTGTGGTGAAGGCCGTCAATCAGCTGCGTAGAAAGGAAGCGGCCGCGCCGGCTGCACCTCCTGCTCCAACAACCGAGGAAAAATTGCTCACTGAAATCCGCGATGCGATCCAAGCTCAGGGTAGCTCCAAGACCATGGCGATGGCAGCTCCCAAGGCGCCGTCTGTGACTGATAAACCGGCGGCCAAGAAGCCGGCGGCAAAGAAGCCTGCTGCCAAGAAGCCGGCGACTTCGAAACCGGCCGCTGCTCCGAAGGCCGCTGCCAAGACCGCAGCTCCGAAGGCTGCTGCTGCCAAGAAGCCGGCCGCCAAGGCTGCCGCTCCGAAGGCCGCTGCCGCCAAGAAGCCGGCTGCTGCCAAGGCTGCTCCGAAAGCTGCTGCCAAGCCGGCAGCCAAAGCTGCCGCCAAGCCCGCCGCCGCCAAGGCAGCGCCGAAGGCCGCCGCCAAGGCTGCTCCGAAGGCTGCTGCCGCCAAGAAGCCGGCCGCCGCCAAAGCCGCTGCCAAGCCGGCTGCAAAGGCTGCCGCCAAGCCAGCCGCGAAAGCCGCTGCCAAGCCGGCCGCCCGTGCGGCCAAGCCCGCCGCCAAGCCTGCCGCTGCCGCCAAGAAGCCGGCTGCCGCCAAGGCTCCGGTGAAGGCCGCCGCCAAGGCCGCGCCCAAGGCTCCGGCCAAGGCCGCCGCTCCTAAGGCCGCTGCGGCCAAGAAGCCCGCCGCTGCCAAGAAGCCGGCCGCAGCCAAGAAGTAATCTTCGGGCCCCTCGCCCGAACATAGACCCCTCAGCAATACAGGAGGCCGGTGCCCGAAACAGGCACCGGCCTTCTGCATTTCGCTGCATAGGACTATTTTCCAATTGCCAAGACTTGCGATAGGCTTGTAGACCTATGCTATAGGTAGTTCCGGCTACGTACAGGTTCTCACGCACAGCGAGAACACCTATCGCAGACTGACGGCGCTTGCCGGGGGCTCGATGGGGGTCGGCGTGGCGATGCAGCGAAGATCAATGGAGGCGGGCTTGGCCGAAGAGATCTATCATCATGCGTATCTCAACCGCGACCGATTGGTCCACATTCTCGATCCGGACCCGACCACCTGCGAGGCATTGAGCGTACTGTTCCGGCTCGAGGGCTTCCAGACCGCCTTCTCCATCGACACGCTGAGTTTCTTTGCCGCTATCGAGCGGCGCCGGCCGGACGTTGCCATCGTCAACTTCGCCATCGGGGAGGACGAGGGGCTGGCCGTGCTCCGCCGGGTCAAATCGATGCGCACCGGCATGCCGGTCTTCATGATCGGCAACCAGCCCGAAGTGGAGCACGCCGTCCTTGCCATGAAGGCCGGAGCGGCCGATGTGCTCACCAAGCCCATCGACACCGATCGTTTGCTCGCGGTGGTGCGCGACGCACTGCGCCAGGATGTGCATGTGGGCGCGGTCGAGCACGGGCGGCGACGCATCGAGGTGAGCGGCTTTGACCAATTGACGCCGCGCGAGCGCGAGGTGTTGCAGCTCATCACCAATGGTCAATCGAACAAGGAAGCGGGACGCGAGCTCGGCATCTCGCCGCGCACCATCGAGGTGCATCGGGCCCGGGTGATGGAAAAGCTCGGCGCCCGCAACACCGCCGACCTCATGCGCATCGTTCTGATGGGCTGATCGGTCGGGTCCTTGGCGCCCTTCGTCGCCATTGACTCCGGCGGGCTGCTGTCCCGACAGTTTCGCTGGGAGTTCGTTGGGCTACGCCGGGTGCCTCGCGCCCAGGAGGCGAGCGAGTGGCAAGCGGAGTGAAACTGCTGGTTGCCGCATTCAGCGCCTGGACGCTGCTCGCGCATCCGACGATTTTGGCCGCGCCGAAAGGAGCAGCTGAGAGTACCATCCATCTGCCGAGCGGCCTCTCGCAGGGGAGCGTGCTGGGCATCCTGCTGCTTCTCGTCAGCCAGGAGGACGAGGCGCTGCGGCCGGCGCTCCAGGCCCTCTACGAGTCCGGCTTCGTTTCGACGGAGCTCGCCACCGGCAGAGATGTGGAACGCTACGTCGCAGAGTACTTCGCGGCGCGTTACAAGGGCGCCGTGTCGCGGCCGGTATTCGCGGCGCTGATGAGCTATCAGCGGATGGTAACCAAGGAACTTCGGCGGCCAGGGCGGACATTGCCTGCCGGCCTGCAGCTCGCAACCGTCCGGGTGGCAGCAGAACTTCGCGGTCCTGCACTCGTCCAGTTCGAAGAAAAGGCGAAGGACTGGCTCGGTTTCGTGCGAACCACCCTGCAGCTGACCAAGGACGCCGAACTGGACATGATCCAGCTGCAGACCCTCGTCTCGCAACGACAGATGGCCTTGCAGATGACGACCAATCTGATTGCCGCCTTGGGTGATGCTATGAAGCAGATCGCTGCAAACATGGGATCATCGTCTCCACCGCAGTCGCAGTCGTCCCCATCCGACGGCTCGTCGACAGGGGGAGCCGGCGGCAGCGCCCCAAGCTGTCCGGGATGCGGCTGTTCCTGCCCATAGCGGCGATGGAAGGCCGCTGCCACCGACGGGGATCTCCGCATGTCGGCGACCGCCGCAGCGATGCGGAGGTTGACTCCCGCCGCCGCGAGGCGCATCTGAAGCGCTGGTCCGTGCAGCCGGCCGCTTGCGCCCTTCGGGGAATGGTGAATGCACGTTCGATCCGACCGGTTTGACCTCACCCGCGGGCAGGCCGTCAGCAACGCAAGCACTGACCTCCAACCTGCCGACCGAGAGGATCAGACCATGCTCCGCTTTTCCGATTCAAAGACCATGGCCAAGGTGCTGCGCAAGGCGCTGGCCGACCGACAGATCGACATCTCCCACTCCGACAGCCTCGAGCTGGTTGCGCGCCAGTTCGGCTTTGCCAACTGGAACATGCTGAGCGCGCGGATCGAGGTCGAGGACAAGGCGCCGGTGCTGCCGCCCGGTTGGATTGCGACTGGCGTCGGCCGCGCCAACCTCTACCGCGTCGGGGTGGACCCCGACTTCCCCGGCTCGATCAAGGTCGAAACCATCGATCGCTCCGGCCCGGTCGATGCCGACGCCTTTGGCGGGCTGATGCAATCGATCCTCGCCGACGACTACCGCGACAAGACCGTGCGCGTCCGGGCCGAGCTGCGCGGCCGCGGCGTCGAACGCGGCGCCATCTGGATGCGCGTCGATGGCGAGGCGGGGCGTCCTCCGATCGCCTTCGACAACCTGCTGGAGCGCCGGCGCAACGGACCCATTCGCGGGGACGTCGACTGGACCGAACGGTCCATCGTGTTGTCGGTGCCGGCGGCGGCCGGGTCGATCCACTACGGCATCCTCTTGGCCGGCGACGGCGAGCTCTGGGCCCGCAACTTCGCGGTCGAGGAAGTCGACCCCGACGCCGTTCCCGTCACCGCGACGCCGATGCCGCGCCGCCCGAACAACCTGGAGTTCCGGGCGGAAAGCTAGGGCTCAGGCCGCGAGATTCCTGGCCCACGCAGCGGCCCGCTCGAGCTCGCCCGGCTTGAGCGGACCCTCGGTGCCCTGGACGGCAAAGTCGCCCTGGGATTCTGCGACTGCAAAGCCGTCTTGCTTGAGGTCATGGGCGATGCGCTGGGCCGCATAGCCGCCGGCATTGACCACCCAGCGCAGGGGCGCGGGATGGATCTCGTTTGCATCGAGCCGGGTGTCGAAAGCCGCTGCGCGTACCATGCGTCCGTCCGGCGGCGACAGGTCGGCGAGGATCTCGTCGATGGCCGGCGTCGGACGAAAGCCGCGCGTCGGGGAGCCCACGATCAAGAGATCGATGTCGTTCAGCGACAGGTCGCGCGCCTCCTGCGCCGGCACCAGCCGCACGGTTCCGGCAGGTTCCAGCGCCGCCGCGATCGACTTCGCGACTTGTGCCGTGTTCCCAAAGACGCTGTCGTAAACGATGAGAGTGTTCATCGAGGCCTCCTGTTGTCGCGACAACACTAGGAGGCGGTCACATGCCAACCTTGACGCCGGTCAATCCGACTTGCGGGGCGATCGTCAGCCGCCGACGGTCGGCAGCAGCAGGTCGCCCGATGTCAGCTTTTCCGACGTGATCTTGGCTTCCGGCCGCTCACGCGGCAGTTCCAGCGACGCCCAGACGCTGACCAGGGCATGGCGCAGCTCGATGATCATCTCGTCCGAATGCAGCGGGGTCGGCGTGATACGCAGCCGCTCGGTGCCCTTGGGCACGGTGGGGTAGTTGATCGGCTGGATGTAGATATTGTGCTTTTCGAGCAGCATGTCGCTGGCCGCCTTGCAAAGGCGAGCGTCGCCGACGATCAGCGGCACGATATGGGTCGAGGTCGGCATCACCGGCAGGCCGGCGTCCGCCAGGATGTCCTTGGTCAGCTGCGCCTGGCGCTGGTGGCCTTCGCGCTCGACGGTCGAGGTCTTGAGGTGCTCGATCGAGGCGCGTGCCGCAGCGCAGAGCGCGGGGGGCAGGGCGGTGGTGAAGATGAACTCGGGCGCATAGGAACGCACGGCGTCGATGATGGCGCGATTGGCGGCGATATAGCCGCCCATCACGCCGAACCCCTTGGCCAGCGTGCCCTCGATGATGTCGATGCGCTCCATCAACCCGTCGCGCTCGGCAATGCCGCCGCCGCGCGGACCGTACATGCCGACGGCATGCACTTCGTCGATATAGGTGAGCGCCCCGAATTCCTCGGCGAGGTCGCAGATCTCGGCGATCGGCGCGATGTCGCCGTCCATCGAATAGACCGACTCGAAGGCGATGAGCTTCGGGCGCTTGCGGTCGACCGAAGCGAGCAGCTCACGCAGGTGCCCCACGTCGTTGTGCCGGAAGATCTTCTTTTCCATGCCCGACTGGCGCACGCCCTGGATCATCGAGGCGTGGTTGAGCTGGTCCGAGAAGATGATGCAGTCGGGCAAAAGCCGCGCGATGGTCGAGATCGCCGCCTCGTTCGAGACGAAGCCCGAGGTAAAGACCAGCGCTGCTTCCTTCCGGTGCAGGTCGGCGAGCGACCGCTCGAGCTCGACCAGCGGCCGGTTGGTGCCGGAAATGTTGCGTGTGCCGCCGGCGCCGACGCCGAGCTTGCCGGCGGTGTCCTGCATGGCGGCGATGGTCACCGGATGCTGGCCCATGCCCAGATAGTCGTTGGAGCACCAGATGGTGATCTCGCGGGCATTGTCGGAGGCGTCGCGGTAGACGGCCCGGGGGAAGCGGCCGGCGATCCGCTCCAGGTCGGCAAAGACGCGGTAGCGTTTTTCCTGCCGGAGGGCGTCGACTGCGTCTTCGAAAATTCCGCGGTAGTCCATCATCGTTCTCGTCGGCCGGTGGCTATGAGCAATGAGCCGGAGCCTAGCTAGCCCTCATGCAGGCGACATGACATAGGTCAATTCGCCGCGCGTCGCACTGCCCTAAGCTATTGATCGGCCTTTGGCCAGCCGGTGGCAGTTTGGAAGCATCCTAAATTGCGCGGGATCGCCTGCCAACCCATGAGTCCTCCCGGGAGAGGAACTTCGGGGCCGGTACGGGGGTTCTTCCTCATCCAAAGGAGAACCGCCATGCTTATGGATCTTGCCTCGATCCCATGGGTTGTCTGGGTGGTGCTGGCGACCATCATTCTGGGCCTCGGCATCGCCTGGGGCCAATATCGGGCCGCCAAGGTCACGCCGCGCGAGGAGCAGCGCACCGAAGCCGCCGTGCGGCGGCAGCACCTCGAGGACCGTGCCGAGGAGCGTCGCGAGGCCCACTGAGGGAAAGGCTGGGGCGGCGCCGAGGCGCCGTCCGGGTGACCCGACGCGATGCGACTGACCTACACCGCCCCCACGGCGGCACATTATCCACTCGTTGCGACACGCCATTAACATAGGCTAGGTGGCATGGGTGGGATCGCCAGCGCCTGGGTGAGCAGTTCCTGCTCCGCACTATTCGCTGTCGCGAGCCGCCTGAACGCCCCGTTCATCTCCGCTTCACCTTGGTAAGTGCAATTGCGGTCGAAAGAATTCGGCGCAGACGCCGGATTCACGCTTTCCGGCCCTCCGGGTTGACCGGACGGCGCGCCAAGATACAATTCTATTCAGCGCAGTAGTGGGGGATCACCTGTGAAAAGTTTCTCGTCGACGAGCTTCGCCAGCGACCATACGCAGGCGATGGAGCTGGCACTTGCCGCGGTCAACAAGCATCCGCAGGCCCTGTTCACCGATTTCCAGTGGTTCCTTTACGAGGCCAAGGACACGGTGTTCTTCACCGCCGCGTCGAAATCCCATTTCACCAAGGAGACGCTCGGCAACCTCGTCGCCGACATGGTGGCGCTGGCTCCGCAACTGACCCATGGCTTCGTTGGCGCCAGGCCGGGACAACCGTTCCCCAAGCATCTGCTTGATGCCATTACCCATGTCGAGGAAGTCGATGAGTTCGATGGCTACCCGGACAAGTGGCTGTCGAAGTCGCCCGATATCTTCGAGCGTAACGACCTGCCGCTGTTCCGTGTGTCGGCCGTGGTCCGCCGCGGCGGCCCCGATGCCGATGGTCGCGCTTCCATGATTCAGGTGCGTTCCAGCCACGCGCTGCTCGAAGGCTCGGACTCGGCGCTGCTGACTCGCTCGGCCTCGGCCGGGCATGGCGTCATGTCGGACAAATCCAATAAGGTTGGCCTCGGCGCCCGCATCAAGGGCACGCTCCGCGGTTGGAGCATGACTTTTATTTACGTCACCCTTGCCAACATCCTGGCGGTGCCCGATCGGCCCTGGGGATTCAAGACCCTGGCACTGAAGCGCCACCGGCTGCGCCTGCTCGCCAATAAGCTCGGCGTCCGCCAGCGCTCGCTGATGTTTGCCCTCGTTACCCACGCCCTCAACGGCGAGGGCGAAGAGCGGCACATGTCCAAGAAGGTGATCGGCGCCGCCTACACCATGCTCGACGGCAAGCGCCACGACGCCGACGACGATTTCTTCCGCGTCCGCGCGCTCCAGGCCAAGTTCAAGGTCGACGAGGACTTCGTCACCTTCGTGCGCCACATCGAGGACACGGTCAGCCAGATCGAGCAGAAGGACATCACCAAGTTCCAGGTGATG
>DATCRS010000322.1:0-7224 GCA_036568845.1 Devosia sp.
GAGTTCCGGGCGCTGCCCCCACATCCAGTAGTAGCTCTCGTCGCCCATCGGCGGCACGGCGATGTCGAACCAGAGTCTCAGACCGAGCAGGAGGACAACCACCGCCTGCATGATGCGGAGCGAACGCGTCACGGCCGATAGCCCTCGCCAAGAAGGATGCGGAAGTTGAAGATGGTGACGCCGAGGCGGACAACGGGAATGGTCTCGAGCTCGATCAGCCGCTCGAAGTGCTCGGCGAGATAGGCCGACTCTTCGGGCGTGTCGTTGTCGTCGGCGAGGATGAGGAAGTCCCTTTCCATCTGCGCCTCCTTGTAAGACCAGTAGTCGAACTGGTCACGCTCGACCGACAGGGCAGTGATGTCGCGGCGCTGCAGGGCGAAGCCGAGCTGGGTGGCGATGGAATAGCGGGTGCCGGCGAGGAGGGCGTCCGGGTGCTCGGCGAGACGCGCTTCGATCCGCGCCGGGACGATATCCCAGCCGAAGTTCACGGCGCTGCCGCCATCCCTGCCGCCGAGCAACGGCGAGATCGGCGCGATGGCGAAGTTGAAAACGATGGCCGCAGCGACGAGCAGACCGAGAACGAGGTGCAGCCAGAGCTGTATACCCCGGCCAATGTGGCGCGCGAGCAGCGGCACTGCGGCGATGTAGGCGACGATGTTCCAGTAGAAGAAGGCGCCCAGGAAGATCGAGATGGTGGCGAGGCTGAGGGTCGAGACCGCGAGCACCGCAACCGCGAGAGTCTTGTGGCGCGCCTCGAATACGAGCGCCGGGGTGCCGATGAGCTTCAGCACAGGCCAGATGAGGAAGGGGCCGATGGAGAGTGCCGTCACCGCGAGGAAGGTCAGTGGCGCGGTCCAGTCGGGCTCGTGGCTGCCGCCCCAGCGGGTGGCGAGGTGGAACTCGTAGGACGAGAAGCCGTGCCAGAAATTCCAGACAAAGACGGGTGCCTGCATGGCGATGGCGAGCAGGGCGGCCAGCCACAGATGCGGCGAGCGGAGTAGGGGGCGCAAGCCAGGGCGGACGAGGAAGAAGAGGCCGATGCCAAGGCCGAAGAGCACGCCGTTGTACTTGGTGAGCACTGCAAAGCCGAGCAGCGCAGCGCCGGCATAGAGCCAGCGCCAATGAGCTTCGCCGCGCTCGTACCGGTCTGCAAAGCCAAGAAAGCACCAAGCAGAGGCGAGACAGAGGAAAACCAGCAGGTGGTCGTGGTACGACACCAGCGTCATGGCAAAAAAGAGCGGCGAGGCCAGGTAGATTGCCACCGTTACCCAGAACCGCTCGACGGGGGCCTCAGGTGAGAGCCGCTTGGCGAAGAGCCAGAAGAGCCAGAACGTACCGCCCAGCGTCAGCCAGGTGAGGATGCGGATGCTGATCGACCACCAACCGAAGAGCGACACAATCCCGAGCAGCCACGCATGCAGCGGCGGGTGGTCGTAGTAGGAGAGGTCGGCATGCTGGCCCCAGAACCAGTAGTAGGTCTCGTCGCCTAGCGGCGCGGCGAAGAGATGCATCACGAGGCGCAGTGCGAGGAAAAGCGCGACGACGACCTGCAGGGGTAGGACCGAGCGGGTCACGGAGCGTACCCTTCGCCGAGGTAGATCCGATAGGTGAGGAGCGGCCGGCCCTGGCGCGAGATCGGTACCTCGCGCAGCAGTGTGACCCGCGTGAAGTGCGTGGCGGCATCGTCGATGCCGATATCGCTGTCGGCGAGGATGAGAGCGTCGCGACCGGCGTGCGCAGCGGGATCGAACCAGTAGTCGAACTGGTCGGTCTCGGGCCGGATGGCCGTGACATCAGGATCCTGCAGGGCGAAGGCGAGTTGCGCGGCGGAGTTGAAGCGCGTCGTGGCGAGGAAGGCGCCGGGATGGTTGGTCTCCGCGGCCCGCATCTCGGTCGCAAGTTCGCGCCAGCCAAAGTTGAAAGCCGAGGCGCGATCGTAGGCGCCGAACAGCGCGGCGACCGGTACCTGGGTTGTGTTGACGGCCAGCAAGACGGCGGCGGCCAGCCCGAGCAGCGCATGTCCCCAGAACTGCCAGCCGCGGCCGATGAACCGCACGGCCAGCGGGAAGAGCAGCAGGTAGGCAAGGATGTTCCAGTAAAATGCGATCACCACCGCGGCCGATGCGAGAAGCATCAGCACGCTCGAAGTGAGGAAGGTCGGCACGGCGAGTGACTTCAGCCGGTCGGCGAACGGCGTTTCGGGCTCGCCCAAGATGCCGCGCAGCATGGGCACGATCAGCAGTGGGGAGAGCGTGAGCAGGGAGTAGACGATGAAGCGCGGGATCGTCTGGATGGCGTTTTCCAGCGATAGGCTGACGCCCCCGGTCCAGCGGGTATCGAAGTGATAGGTGAACGTCGGGAAGCCTTCGGTGACGTTCCACCAGATCACCGGCGCCTGGACGGCGATGCTGAGCAGCGCCGCGAGCCAAGGATGCGGGGTTGCGAGCATCGGCCGAAGTTGTGGGCGCAGCAGGAAAAAGAGACCGACGCCGATGCCGTATACGGCGGCGGTATATTTGGTCAGGACCGCGAAACCGAGGAGGGCGGCGCCGAGGTAGAGGTCGCGATGGCGCACCTCTCCCAGTTCATAGCGTTCCGCGAAGCGCAGGAAGAAGTACGCGGACGCGAGGCAGAGGAAGAGCATCAGGTGGTCGTGCAGCGCCGCTGTCGTCATCAGGAAGAAGACGGGCGAGCAGAGATAGACGGCGCTCAGACACCAGAAGGTGGCCCAGCGGTCGCCCGGCGCCAGCCGTCGCGCAAAACTCCAGAAGATGGCGAGGGTGCCGGCCAGCGTTGCCCAGGTGAGGGCGCGGAGGCCGACGACGTTCCACCCAAAGATGACGCTCATGCCCCGCTGCAGCCAGGCGTTGAGCGGCGGGTGGTCGAAATAGGAAAGCTCCAGATGCTGGCCCCAGAGCCAGTAGTAGGCCTCGTCGCCATCGGGTTCGGCAAAGAGCTGAATCCACAGGCGGATCGCCAGCATCGCGAGGACGAGCAGCTGGACCGGCAACAGCGATGGCTGGCGGGGTGGAAGTGGTGAGGCGTCCGTCATCGTGGGCCGGCATGAAGGTGCCATGCAGCCATAACCGAACCAGCAGCCGAGGCAAGCCCGACGCCCAGCGTTAGGCATCCGGAGCGGTGATTATTGCGCAAGCGCTGGCGAAGCGGGAAAATGCAGACAATTGCATAGGAGTTTGCATTGATCAGTCCCGAAGCGAGGGCAGCGCTGGCTCGTCTCTTCGCCGAGCGCAAACCGGACCGGCCGCTGGAGCAGCGCCGCCGCGAGTGGGAGGCGGAAGCGCGGTTGGCTGTGCTGCCGAAGGGCGCCCGCTTCACGCCGCAGATCGCCGGCGGGGTGCAGTGCGAGTGGATGGAGATGCCGCGGGTCACGAACGAGCGCGTGTTCCTCTTCTTCCACGGCGGCAGCTACAATGCCGGCTCGCCTCGTACGCATCGGGTGCTGACGGCCAATCTCAGCCGGGCGACGCATATGCGCCTGCTGGTCCCGGACTATCGGCTGGCGCCGGAACACCCGTTCCCTGCCGGCGTGAAGGACGCGCTGCTGGTCTACCAGTGGCTGCTCAACGAGGGATTCTCGGAGGAGAGCATTATTGTCGGCGGCGACTCCGCCGGTGGTGGCCTCGCGCTCAGCATGCTTCTGGCCCTCAAGGCGGCCGGCGCCCGCATGCCGAAGGCAGCGATCCTGCTCGCGCCATGGACGGACCTCACAGCCTCCTCGCCGAGCTACGAGAGGCTGCGGAAGTTCGATCCGATCATCACGCGTGAGCGGCTGCAGCAGGCGGGGCTATGGTACGCCGGCAAGCGCGATCCCGCCGACCCGCTGCTTTCGCCGCTCTTTGCCGATCTCGCCGGGCTGCCGCCGATGCTCATCCATGCCGGGGGTGACGAGGTGATGCTCGACGACAGCCGCCGCTTCGCCGAGCGCGCCGCCGAGGCCGGCGTGCCGGCAGTTCTCAAGGTGTTCGAGGGCATGTGGCACGTGTTCCATACGGCCGGACAGGACATTCCAGAGGCGCGGCAGGCGATTACCGGGATCGGCGACTTCGTGCGAGCGCTTTACGAGACGGCCCTCGCGGGCTAGGAATGCGCAACCAATTGGTTGCGTGATATGAGTCTCAAGACGCGTGATATGGTGTTCGTGGCACTGGCGGATCCCAGCCGGCGCCTGCTGCTCGACCGGTTGCGCCAGCGCAACGGCCAGACGTTGAGCGAGCTCTGCGAGGGGCAGGCAATCACGCGGCAGGCAGTCACCAAGCATCTCACGATTCTCGAAGCGGCCAACCTCGTGCTTTCCGAAAGGCGCGGACGCGAGCGGCTGCATTTCCTCAACCCGGTGCCCATCAGCTCGGTCGCAATGCGCTGGCTGCGGCAGTTCGACGAGCTGCCGCTGGACGCGCTGGGGACGAAGTAGTGGCGCTGATCTCTCGGCCTCCTCCCCACAAGGGGGAGGGAGGCTCCGAGGATGGAGCCCCAAAAAGCAAGAGGGCCGGGGTGATCCCCGGCCCTTCAATTCTCGGAGTCGCTCGTCTCAGCGGTCGGCGACGGTGATCAGCGAGGTGATGCGCTTGATCGTGACGCGGCGGTTGAGCGGTTCGGCGGCCTGGGTCTTCACCTTGAGGTAGCGCTCGCCGTAGCCCTGGGTGACCAGGTTCTCCGGCGGCACCTTGTAGAAGTCGGTGAGGATCTGGGCGACCACGGCGGCACGGCGGTCGGACAAGACCAGATTGGACGCGTCCGAACCAACGGCGTCGGTGTGACCTTCTATGAGGAAGGTCTCGGCCGGGTTCTCGTCCAGCACAGCCAGCATCGCGCGGGCCACCTTGCTCAGCGCGCCGACCTGACTTGCCGAAATGGTTGCCTTGCCCGAGTCGAAGGTGAGGCCACCGACTTCCACGCGACGCACCGAGTCACGAATGCGGGACGAACGCTTAACCTCTTCCACCGAGTAGATGCGGCGCACCTGCTCGACCGGCGGCTGCCGGAAGAAGAGCTCGACTTCTTCCTCGTCGGCATATTCGACGTCGAGGATGTAGTCGCGGGCCGGGATGTTCAGCCGCAGCGGCGGCAGGTCACGACCCGGATCGATGAAGAAGCCGTCGCGATCGTCCTCGTCGTCTTCGTCGTCATAGTAGGCGAGGATGTACTCACGGCCATCGGGGGTGATGCGCGAGCGCTTCAGGACATCGCCCCAGCGGTTGCGGATGGTGACGATACGAACGCCGTTCGGACGGACGATCGTCTCCTTGGTCCGGCCGTTGCTCAGCCGCTCGTAGAAGATGCGATCCTCGTCCGGGCGGTACATGCGATCACGTTCCTGGTCGGGATTGTTGATCACGATGTTGACGCCGATCTGGAAGATCACCGGCGCGGACGGGGCATTGTTATTAATGACCGTGGTGTTGTTGGTGATGTTCGTGACATTGTTGATGATGGTCACGTTCTCGGGCAGCGCCGCCGCCTGGATTTCCTGGGGTGGGGGCGCGAGCGCGATGGGCTGCTCCGCGATCACCTGCTCGACAGGTACAGCCTCGAGAGACTGAACTTGCACCGGTGCGAGCTTGGCCTGGGCTTCCGCATCGCTGGTCGGCGGCGGGGCGGCCGGCTCGGTCGGCTGTTCGGCCGGCGGCTCAGGCGCGGGTTCGCCCGCGGCGATCACCGTCTGGACGTCCTTGGCACTGTCGAGCAGCGGAGCAGCTTCCTCGGGCGCGATCTCGACCGGCAGGGCTTCGACGGCATCCGGGGTGACCACTTCGTCGATCGCAGGCGACAGCTCGGGGGCTGGGGCCGGTTCGGCCGAGACCTCGATCTGCGGCACTTCCGCAAGCGGCGGGAAGCCAAAAGCGGCAAGGCAGGCAGCGACGTCGGCATTGCCCGCCGTCTGGCAGGCGGTGGTGATCTGCTGCAGAGCGATGTCCACCGTCACCTGGCCGTCGGCGTTGCCGGCCTCGAGCTGGGCGATACCCGAATTGTAGAGCTCGATGGCGGTGGCAATGTCGGCCTGGGCCTGAACGGCTGGATCGATCGGCGGCGGAGCTTCGATGACGGCCGGTTCTGCGGGCTGTTCCGCGGGCGTCTCGGCCGCTGGTTGGTCTGCGGTCGGCTCGGCGGGAGTTTCGACAGCAGGCTCTTCGGCGGGAGCCTCCGCAGCCGGCTCTTCGGCGGGAGCCTCAGCAGCAGGTTCCTCAGCAGCAGGTTCCGCCAATGCCGGTTCCTCGGCGGCGGGTGGCTGCGGCAGGGGCGGGAGTTCCTGGCCGATGCAGGACTGGATGTCGGCATAGCCGTTGGCCGTGCAGAGCTCGAGGATGCGCGCCGCGGCGGCATCGGCCTGGGCCTGTGCGGCAGCATAGTCGCCACCACCGGCAGCGGCGTCGAGGGCTGCCTGGTATTCAGCGAGAGCAGCGTTGAGATCGGCAACGAACTGCTGGTTGGCAGCGTCGGCCTCAGCCTGTGCGGCTGCGGCGGCTTCTGCTTCAGCCGCGGCCTTGGCGTCGGCTTCGGCCTGTGCAGCGGCGGCGGCCTCGGCTTCCGCCTGAGCGGCCGCTTCTGCCTCTGCCTGAGCGGCAGCTTCTGCTTCAGCCTTGGCTGCCGCCTCGGCTTCCGCTCGAGCCGCGGCTTCGGCTTCTGCCTTCGCGGCCGCTTCCGCCTCGGCCTGGGCAGCCGCCTCGGCTTCAGCCTGAGCCGCCGCGGCGGCAGCCTCTGCTTCTGCTTGAGCGGCAGCTTCGGCCTCGGCCTTGGCGGCAGCGTCCGCCTCAGCCTGGGCAGCGGCAGCAGCGGCGTCGGCTTCCGCCTGCGCAAGCGCGGCGGTGCATTCGTCGATGCTGGAATAGCCGGCGACGATGCACTGCTCGGTCAAGGCAGCAAGCGCGGTTTCGGTCGCGGCGGCATCGCCGGAGGCCTGGGCGGCGACGTAGGCCTGGTAGGCCGCGGTCAGTTCGGCGCTCTGAGCCTGCGCCGGAAATGGCGCGAGGGCGAGCAGGCCGAGACTGGTACCGGTCAGGAGCCAGTTGCGTAGGCGCATGATGGGTGTCCTTATTCTGGAGATAGTTGGTTGAGAAGTGACGCAGTCAAAATGAACGTAATCTGAACGTTCCTTGACCTTCCGGATTCGCCCATACCTATGGTTGATGCTGGCAACGCCGACCCTTGGCCGATGGTTCCGTGAGAGCCGACAGAGGCGGTCAAAGATGGCGCCAGTGGGGCGGG
>DATCRS010000323.1:0-6116 GCA_036568845.1 Devosia sp.
CTGCGCGGCCTGGACCGTGTCGCCCGACATGGCGCTGATTTCCGCCGCAGCTGACTGGCTGCGCTCGGCGAGCTTGCGCACTTCGGAAGCAACAACGGCGAAACCCTTGCCGTGCTCGCCGGCACGGGCCGCTTCGACGGCTGCGTTGAGGGCGAGCAGATCGGTCTGCCGGGCGATCTCCTGCACCACCATGATCTTTTCGGCGATGGTCTGCATGGCGGTGACCGCCTTGTTGACCGCATCGCCGGACGCCAGGGCGTCCGATGCCGACTGGCGCGCGATCCTTTCGGTCTGGCTGGCATTGTCGGCGGACTGCTTGATGGTCGACGCCATCTGTTCCATCGAAGCCGAAGCCTCTTCGGTCGAGCTCGCCTGTTCGGTCGCGCCCTGGCTCAGTTGCTCGGCCGTTGCCGACATCTCCTGGCTGCCGCTGGCAACGTTGCGGGCCGCCGACGTGACCTCGGCCACAACATCGCGGAGTTTGCGGGTCATCATGTTGAGCGCGTCGATCACATCCTTGATCTCGTCGTTGCCCTTCACCTTCGCCTCGGCACTGAGGTCACCGGCGGCGACGGCGTTGGCGAGACCAAGCGCCGCTGCTAGCGCACGGGAAATCGAGAGCACGATCCACGCTGCGGCGGCAATGGCGATGACGGCGGACCCGATGAGCAGGCCGATAAGCAGCGTGCGGCTCTGCGAGTACATTTCCTCGGCGCTCACACTGGCGTTGGCCATATTATCCCTGACGAGATCCTGGACCGAGCCGAGCGCTTCCTCGACCTTCAACCAGGCTTCTCGCCCCTCGCCGCGAACCAGGGCAGAGGCGCCGATCTTGTTGTCGGCGCGCGAAAGGTCGAGCGCCCGGTTGTTTACGACGACCAGTTGATCCCAGAGGGACTGCACTTCGGCCAGCCGACGCTTTCCCTCTTCGGCGGAAAGGTCGACGAGCTGGGCCATTGTGGCCCTGGTCTGATCGCGGAACTTGGCGATGCGATCCTCGACCGGCTTCAACTGGGACGCGTCGGAGACGAGGACGTGTTCGCGTATGTCGCGCTGGATGCGGATGAGGTCGGAGGTGAGATCGCCGACAAGCGCAGTGCGCGCCGCCTGCTTGTCCACGATGTCCGTGACGGCATCGTTGAGGCTGCCCAGATTCTGGATTGCGAGAAACATGCCGATGCCGGACATCACGATGACGGTCGCGAACGTCGCCGCCAGCTTCACTTTGATTGTCAGTCTCATGATTATGCCGCTCTTTCTTCAGCCATGGGCTGGCTTCTGCCGCCCTTCGTGTCGAAAATCCGTCCCAGGTCCGGGATGACGATGAAGCTGCCGTTGCGCTTGCCGATGCCTTTGACCAGCTCCGGCCGCCAGCGCATGCCCACCTTGGGAGCCTCCTGGATGGCTCCTTCTTCGATGTCGGTGACGTCGTAGACCTTGTCGGCGAGGATGCCGACGACCGTCGGCTCGCCTTCAATTTCGGCCTCGATCACCACGATGCGCGTGTCTTCGTCCGGCGGCGGCCGGTCCATGTCGAACATCACGCGCAGATCGGCGAGCGGTACGACGCGGCCGCGTACATTGATGAGACCGGTGACGAAGGCCGGCGCATTCGGCACCTCCGTGATCGGCACGAGATCGAGGATCTCGCGGACGCTGCCCGCCTCGATGGCGAACATCTCGTCCTGCATCCTCAGTGTCAGTGCATTCATGTGCTTGCCCCCTTGCACGTGTTACGCCGCGTGGCGTTGCGAACTTCGATGGTCGGCCTGGCCGACCCCGACGAGGTGCGCGGTGTCGAGGATCAGCGCCACCGTGCCGTCGCCGAGGATGGTCGCCCCCGAGAAGGACTTGATCGACGAGTGCAGCTTGCTGAGCTGTTTGATCACGGTCTGGTTGTTGCCGATGATCTGGTCGACCACGAGCCCCACGCGCCCCTCGCCCGACGAGACGATCACTACCTTCTGATGCGTATCCGCCTCGCCTGGGGTCCCGAACACCTCGCGCAGCCGGATGAACGGCACGAGGCTGCCGCGGATATCGAGGAAGTTGCGGCCGCGCGAGCTGGTTGCCGCCGAGTCCGGCAGCTCCACGCATTCCTCGACCGCCGAGAGCGGGATGGTGTAGCGGCCGTCGCCGATCCGCACGAGCATGCCGTCGATGATGGCGAGCGTCAGCGGCAGCCGCAGGGTCATGGTGGTCCCTTCGCCCGGCCGCGTCGTCACCTCGATGGTGCCGCGCAGACCATCGATGGTGCGCTTGACCACATCCATGCCAACACCGCGCCCGGAGAGCGAGGTGATCTCCTTGGCCGTCGAGAATCCCGGCGCGAAGATCAGCTGGTTGAGCTCCTGCTCGGTGAGCTTGTCCTCGGGCGAAATGATGCCGTTCTCCTCAGCCTTGGCGCGGATGCGCGCGTGGTTGAGGCCGGCACCGTCGTCCGCCACCGAGATCGCCACTTCCGCCCCCGCATAGACCGCCGATAGCCTCACCGTGCCCCTGCCCGCCTTGCCGTTGGCGACGCGCACCCCGGCATCCTCGAGCCCGTGGTCCACCGAATTGCGGATGAGGTGAACCAGCGGATCGGCGAGCTTTTCGATCATCGTCTTGTCGAGCTCGGTCTCCTCGCCGGTGGTGATGAACTCGATCTCCTTGCCCAGTTCGCGCGAGAGATCGTGCACCAGCCGCCGGAAGCGTGAGAAGATCGAACCGATCGGCACCATGCGGATGCCCATGGTGGTATCGCGCAGCCCCGACGAAAGCCGCTCCAGCTCCTCGGCGATGCTCTTGAGCGACCCGTCGCTGCTGCCGGCCGCAATCTGGCTGAGGCGCGCCTGCGCGATCACCAACTCGCCGACGCGGTCCATCAGCTCGTCGAGCCGCTCCGCCGCGACGCGCAGGGAAGAACCCCCGCTCTTTTCCGCCTTCTCGGCAGCAACAGCGGACTTGCCTTCCTTTCGCGGAACCGCAACAACAGGCGCCGCCGTGGCCAATGCGGCCACCGGCTCGTCGAGCACGATCTCCGCGCCGGTTGGTGCATCGGCCACCATCTCCTCGATGGAGAGCTCCATGCCGTCGCGCAGGAAAAGGAACACGTCGTCGATCGCAGCCGTCGGGTCGGTCTCGCTCTCGAGCTCGACCTCCCAGCCGACATAGGGCACTTCCGGATCGAGCTCGGCGAGCACCGGCACATCATCGGTCACCGCCCTGATGGACGCCGGCCCGATCGCAGCGATCTCCTCGAGCAGCGGGAAGACGCTCGTCCCGTTGACCAGCGCGTCCTTGGGCAGCTTGAACTTGATCCGCCAATGCCTGACGTCGCCCGCGGCCTCGGGCGGTGCCGCCGAGGCGGAGGACGGCTCGAGCGGTGCTTCTGGAAACTTGTCGGTGTCGACGATGCGGCGCAGGTGCTGAAGGATCCCATCGCCCCCCGCCGCAGCCGGATCGCCGATGAGCTTGTGCACATGATCCTTCGCATCGAGCGCCACTGCGATCAACTCAGGTGTCGCGGCGCGCAGCCCCTTGCGGACCTTGTCGAAGGCCGTCTCGAACTCGTGCACGAAGCCGGCGACCTCGGAAAAGCCGAACATCGCGCCGGAGCCCTTGATGGTGTGCAGCGCGCGAAACGCACTGTTGACGAGGTCGCCGTCGCCCGGCCGCTGTTCGAGGTCGAGCAGACTTTGTTCGAGCTGTTCTAGGAGTTCTGAGGCTTCCTGCCGGAATGTCTCGGCGGGATCTGTCGGGGAGCTCATGCGCCGGTCACCTTCTTGATCACGGCCAGCAACTGGTCCTGCTTGAAGGGCTTCACGATCCAACCCGTCGCGCCGGCGGCCTTGGCTTCTGCCTTGAGGCCCTCGTCGGACTCGGTGGTGAGCAGGATGATCGGCACGCCCTTGCTGGCGGGGTGCTGCCGAAACTTCTTGATGAACTCGATACCGTTCATCACCGGCATGTTGAGGTCGGTGATGACCGCATGCACGGTGTTGCCCGTCGCCTGGTCGTAGCCTTCCGACCCGTTGCCGGCCTCCAGCACGCTGTGGCCGGCGCTCTTGAGCGTCATGGCCACCATCTGCCGGATGGAGGCGGAGTCGTCGATGGTGAGGATGGTCTTGCTCATGCGGCTTGGTCTTTGGGTGCTGGTGATGGGATCCAGAAGGTGCCCTCGCGCGTCAGCGGCTCCCCGGCGGGACCGAGGAACCCGGCCTTGGCCAGAGCCTGCTGCAAGGCGCCCGTAGCAGGCGCGGCGAGGGAAAGAGATTTGCCGGCGGTGCTGGCCGTGCGATGGGCCGAGGCCAACAATTGCAACACGCTCAAGTCGATGCCCGCGGCCCCTTCGGCCGAGATGACGACCCGTTCGTTCTCGGTGATGGCCGCAGTCAGCCGATCACGGAGTTCGGCTACCGTTTTGATGCTCGGGTCGGTGCCTAGGTCGACGATGTGTGCGTCGAGGTGGGACATGGTCGGAACGCCTGTACTGAGGGGATTAAGCGAAGCACGTGAAAACAAACTCAGAACTGAACAAACAGCCGAAAAACTCGCATCTGACCAACAGCTGGCGTCCATCAGCTGTCCGGCGCCAGTATCTCTACTGGGAAAGACTTGGATAAACTGGACGCTAGCAGGCGATACTTAATTGTGAGTTACCGATGAAGCGTAGGGATGCCGCCTGATCTGAGTCAAACGTACAACAGAAGAAGAAGTATTACGGATGACATTTTCCGAATCCGACGCCGCATGGCGCGCCGTAGAGTCGAAGTAGATTCAACCGCCACGTGGCACGGGCGTTCTTTCTGCAAACATCCGCAGTATTAGTCTAAAGTTTTCGCGAAGTTTCTTGAACAGTGACTCGACCGCGGCGACTGAAGGACTCGCACCCCTCGCCATTCCACCGTATGCTCGATGAGATTGCAGGTTTGCGGGCGCGGTTGGACTCCAGCCGCGCCGCTCCTCAACTAGAATCCGATGGCGACTGGTTCGTGCACTGTGCTGCCGCTCATGATCTTTTCGATCTGCGGCCACTGGGTCTGGAAGGCTGCGACACATGCCGGATCGAAATGCGTGCCGCTGCAGCGGACGATTTCATCATAGGCCCTCTCGATCGGCCACGCCGCCTTGTACGGCCTTGCCGAGCAGAGCGCGTCGAAGACGTCTGCAATGGCGACGATCCGCGCCTCGATCGGGATGTCTTCGCCCGACAGCCGGTCCGGATAGCCGGTGCCGTCCCAGCGCTCGTGGTGGCTCTGCGCAATGAGCTCGGCCACGCGGACCAGGTGCGAGCGGCCCTTCTCGAGGATGCGCGCCCCGATGCTCACATGCTCCCGCATGATCGCCAGCTCCTCCGGCGTCAGGCGCCCGGGCTTGCCCAGCACCGCGTCGGCGATGCCGATTTTTCCGATATCGTGCAGCGGCGCGGCGAGATAGAGAATCCGGCAGTGATCGGACGAGAGCCCGATCGCCTCGGCGATGGTGCGGCTGATCACCGCGACGCGGTTCACATGGCCGCCGGTATCGCCATCGCGATACTCGATCGCCCGCGCCAGACGCCAGATGACCTCCTCCTCGCGGGCCGCCAGCTCTTCCGTCGCCGCCTCGACCGCCGCCGTCAGCCACTTCGCGCGGTCGGCCAGTTCGATCTGCGCCTTGCGCAGCGCGAGAAGGTTGCGGGCCCGCGCCTGCAGTTCCACCGGATCGAACGGCTTGTTGAGGAAGTCCGTGGCGCCGGCGGCGATCGCCTGCAGCCGCAGGCCGGCCTCGACGTCGGAGGTCACCATGATGATCGGGACCAGCCGGTGCGACTCGATGGACCGCAGATGCCGCGTCAGTTCCAGGCCATCCATCTCCGGCATGACGTTGTCGACGAGCACGAGGTCGAACTGCTGCTCACCACAGCGCAACAGAGCGTCGGAGGGCTTGAGGAAAGACTCGACCGCACAGCCGTCGATCTGGGCAACGGTCTGGGTCAGGAACGCCAAGCTCGACCGGCTGTCATCGACAATAAGGACGCGCAAAAGAACTGCCCCGAGTGCTCCTTGATAGGGCGACTATGGCGGGCGAGAATTAACGGAATCCAACTCCGAAGGACCCAAACGACCGAGCACATAAGAAAACGGCGGGAA
>DATCRS010000324.1:0-8904 GCA_036568845.1 Devosia sp.
GGCCTGCACCGCCTGCAGCTCTGGCGCACCGAGCTGCAGCTCGTCATCCGCCGCCTGCGCGCCCTCGGCACGCGGGTCGCGGCGTAACGACCCAACCCACCGGCCGATCTGGCCGGTGGACCGACACCGGGCTGGTGCACCCCCGCGGGGTGCGACCGCCAGTATCTGGTTCAAGACGTCGGCTCGCTACCGTCTCGGCTCGTAGCGCAGCGCCACAGCGCCCGAGCTGAGCTCTATCTGGTCCACTGGCTTCAACTCGATGTATTTGGAGAGCCCGGCGAACAACGTCGGCCCGTGACCGGCAAGTCTGGGCTGCACCACGAATTCGTACTCATCGATCAGGCCCAGCTCGGCCAGCGCCATCGGCAGTGTCACGCCACCAGTCATCAGCGCCCGACCCGGCTGATCCTTGAGCTTCTGCACCGCCTCGCGCAGGTTTCCGCGCACCAGCTCGGCGTTCCAACCCACCCCGCCGAGCGTGCTCGATACGACGTACTTCTTCATCGCGTCTATGGTGCGCGCGAAAGGCTCCGTCCAGTCGGGCGGGGTTGTGGTCCGCGTATCCAGCCGCCACGCTCCTTCCATCATTTGATAGGTGACGCGACCAAAGAGCAGGGCGTCGGCCCGGCCGATGGTCTCGGTAGCGTGCCGATGCGTCGCACGCAGTTGCTCGAGTTGCAGTGCCTCGTCCGCCGGAGTGGCATTGTGGTCGACGCACCCATCGAGCGTCACGTTGATCGAATAGAGAAGCGGTCGCATCAGCGTCGTGGCTCCTTTGCCGTTCGTGCCGCGATGGCAAGGTCGAACCGTTGCAGTTGGCTGGTCAGCCCGATGATCGCGCCGCGCGTCATCTCGGCATCCGGGTGGCGATCAGCCGTCAACACCATGCGAACCCGCCCGCCATCGGGGTGGAGCTCGACCATCATATCGTAGGGATAGGACGCGACGCCCGGGACGAAGTCGATATCGAAGCGGATCAGCAGTCGCCGGTGGCGCACAACCTCCAGGAACCGGCCGCTCACCCGCGCCGTCGCCGGCCGATTGAGGTTCGCCAGGTAGGCGACTTGCTCGGCGCCCACCGCCGTCATCACGTGATCGAAGGCACCGCCGACCCGCAGCTCGAGCGTCGACACCTCGAAACGCATGCCCTCGGGCGCGAACCACGCCTCGAGCCCCTCCTCCGTGGTCCACAGCGCCCAGACCTCCTCCACCGACGCCTCATAGACCCGCTCGAACCTGATCGTATCCGCGCCGAGCTCGCCCGCATGCATCATCGCGTCTTCCCCTCGCCTCGCCGCGCGCTGCGCCCTCGCACCAGGGCGGCATCGAACCGATCGAGCCGGCCCTCCCAGAGCCTGCTGTAGCTCCGCACCCAGTTGTCGATCGCCTGGAACGGCTCGGGCCGAAGCGAATAGAGACGTCTCGCGCCATCGGGCCGCACCGTCACGAAGCCGGCTTCACCGAGAATCCGCAGGTGCCGCGAAACGCCCGACTGATCGATGTCCACGGTACGAACCAGGTCACCCACGGCCCGCTCCCCGCCTGCCAGCGCCTCGACGATGCGAAACCGCGTCGGGTCGGCCAGCATCTGGAACACGTCTTGTTGCATCATCATGCATATGTATGTCCGCGCATATTCAAGGTCAAGCCGTTTCGGCCGAGGGTCGTACCACCGGTGGCGCTCGCCTCCTGGTTTCTCGATCCCAGATGAAGTGGACGTCGCGCTGGCGATGCATCAGGTTGCCCGGCGGAGCGCGCCTCGCTAGGCTCTATGAGCTATGTCCCAACCTCCGTCCCATCGTGCGCGCCTGATCCCCGGTCACGGGCACGCCGGCGTCGAGCAGGCGGTGAACGCCTTCAGTCTGCTGCGCGACTATTTCGAGGGTGCCATCATCGTCGATGCGCAGTCGCGGATCACCTGGATCGACCAGCGCTACCGCGAGCTTTTGAAGCTCGCGCCCGATTTCGATCCAACCGGGCTCCCGGTAGAGGAGGTCATTCCCCACTCGCTGATGCGCCGCGTGGTCGAAACCGGCAGGCCCACGCTCCTCGACATCATGCGCTTCGACGATCGCCAGTTCGTCGTCTGCCGCATTCCGCTAAAGGACGGAGCAGGCAAGGTTGAGGGCGCGATCGGTTTCGTCTTCTACGACAATGTCGACTATCTCGAGCCCATCCTCGAAAAATTCGAGAACCTGCAAAAGCAGCTGACTCGGGCCCAGGCAGCGCTGACGCGGGAGAGACAGGCCAAGTACTCGCTGTCGAGCTTTGTGGGGACATCCGATGCGGTCAAGGAACTGAAGTCGCAGGTTCGCCGCTTCGCGCTGCGTGAGGGTGCGGCGCTGGTCCTCGGGGAAACCGGAACCGGCAAGGAACTCCTCGCCCACGCCATCCACCAGCAATCCGACCGCGCCGATGGTCCCTTCATCGCCGTCAACGTCGCGGCCGTCCCGGAGCAGTTGCTCGAGGCTGAGTTCTTCGGTGTGGCTCCCGGCGCCTATACCGGGGCGGACAAGAAGCCACGCCAGGGCAAGTTCGAGCTGGCTCATGGCGGCACGCTGTTCCTCGACGAAATCGGCGATATGCCGCAGGGCATCCAGGCCAAGTTCCTGCGCGTCCTGCAGGAGGGCGAGGTCGAGGCGCTGGGCTCCAATACCGTCAAGAAGGTCGACGTACGCATCATCGCCGCCACCTCGCAGGACCTCGAGGCCAAAGTTGCCGACAAGACGTTCCGTGCCGACCTCTACTATCGTATCGCGGTGCTGACCGTTCGCATCCCGCCGCTGCGCGAACGGCGCGGCGACGTCGCCATCCTCTGCGAAACCTTGCTCGAGCAGATCATGCGGACGCCCGGCCAGCGCGGCTGGGTGCTGCTTCCCGAAGCGATCCGCCTGCTCGAGGCCCACGATTGGCCGGGCAACGTGCGAGAGTTGAGAAACGTACTCGAACGCGCCGCAGCGCTGGCGCCATCGGAAGTGCTCGATGCCGCCGCCATCCGCCGCGCCATGCCGCAATCGGCGCCGCGCCCCGTCGCTCCTTCGAGCCCTCGTGCGGCGAGTGGGGATCTCGCCACGCGCCTCGCCGAGGCCGAACGCGAAGCCATCCTCGCGGCGCTCGA
Organism: Devosia sp.; assembly: GCA_036568845.1. Classification (GTDB taxonomy): domain Bacteria; phylum Pseudomonadota; class Alphaproteobacteria; order Rhizobiales; family Devosiaceae; genus Devosia_A. Next base: position 3,119 of record DATCRS010000324.1, read on the forward strand.
CGCCAGCAACGGCGAAAAGCTGGCCGCCGCGCGCCGGCTCGGTGTCTCCCGCTCGCAGCTCTACGAGAAGCTGCGCCGGCACAAGATCACGTCCTGAATCCTGGATTCGTGTCCGGAAAGCCGGACAGAGAGCCGAGACCTGAACGACGGATCCCAGCCAATCCAGCGTTCTCCGGTCTGGCACGGAACTTGAAACGTCTCCCTCAAACAGGCCAAAGGCCGGACTAAAGGGAGAAGGGCGTGCAGAACGGCAGGCGGGTAGCGCTGGTCACCGGTTCGACCAGCGGCATCGGGCTCTCCATCGCGCAAAGGTTCGCGCGGCTGGGCTATGCCGTGGCCATCAACAGCTTCGAGCCCGAAGCCGAAGTTGCCGATGCGCTCGTTTCGTTCGGCAATGCCGAAGTCCGCTATTTCGAGGCCGATCTTGCCGATCCCGATGCCGCGTTCCGCCTCGTCGGCGAGGTAGTCGAAGTGTTCGGCCACCTCGATATCCTCGTCAACAATGCTGGCGTGCAGAAGGTGGCGGCCATCGAGGATTTCCCGCCCGCCGACTGGGATCGCATCCGCGCCGTCAGCCTCGATTCTGCGTTTCACACCATTCGGGCGGCGCTCCCCGGCATGGCCGAGCGCGGCTGGGGCCGCATCATCAACATTGCTTCGGCCCACGGCCTGCGCGCCTCGCCGTTCAAATCTGCCTATGTGGCGACCAAGCACGGCGTCGTCGGCCTTACCAAGACGGTGGCGCTGGAGGCAGCCGAAAAAGGTGTCACGGTCAACGCCATCTGTCCGGGCTATGTGTGGACCCCGCTGGTGGCAAAGCAGGTCGCCGATCAGGCGCGTGTCCACAAGATGAGCGAGGAGGATGTGATCCGTAACGTCATGCTCGCCCCGCAGCCGACCCGGCGTTTCGTCCAACCCGAGGAGATCGCCGAGCTCGCTGCCTATCTTTGCGGCGACATGGCCCGCTCGATCACCGGCTCCACCATCTCGATCGATGGAGGCTGGACCGCCAAATGAGCGCAAGCGGCGACATCATCCTCAGGGCCGAGGGTCTCACCAAGCGGTTCGGTGGCTTCACCGCGGTCAGCAATGTCGACCTTGCGGTCGAGCGCGGGACCATTCACGCGCTGATCGGGCCAAACGGCGCCGGCAAGACCACCTGCTTCAACCTCCTCACCAAATTCCTGCAGCCGAGCGAAGGCACCATTCTCTTCAAGGGTCGCGACATCACGCGCACCCCCGCTGCCGACATTGCCCGCAGCGGGCTCGTGCGTTCGTTCCAGATCTCAGCCGTATTCCCGCGCCTCACCGCCCTCGAAAACGTCCGCATCGCGCTGCAGCGCCAGCGCGGCGACAGCTTTGACTTCTGGCGCTCGGAAAAAGCCCTCAGCCGCTACGACGACAAGGCCATGCAGGGGCTCGAGGACGTCGGTCTCACCGAATTCGCCGCCACTCCCGCGGGCGAGCTCTCCTATGGCCGCAAGCGCGCCCTGGAGATCGCGACGACCCTCGCCCTCGATCCCGAAATGCTGCTGCTCGACGAGCCCATGGCCGGCATGGCCCAGGAGGATGTCGCCCGCATCTCGGCGCTCATCGCCCGCATCGCCCAGACGCGCACCATCCTCATGGTCGAGCACAACCTCTCGGTCGTTGCCGACCTTTCTCACCGCATCACCGTCCTTGCCCGTGGCCAGGTGCTTGCCGAAGGCCCCTATGCCGAGGTGAGCCAGGATCCGCGCGTCATCGAAGCCTATATCGGGGTCGGTCATGGCTGAGACGGCAACCCTCGAACGTCCCGCTATCCAGGCCGCCGAGCTCGCCGTGCGCGACCTCCACGGCTGGTACGACGAGAGCCACGTGCTCCACGGCATCAGCTTCGACGTGCGCCCCGGCGAGGTGGTGACGCTGCTCGGCCGCAACGGCGCAGGCAAGACCACGACGCTCAAGGCCATCATGGGCATCCTGGCCAAACGCAAGGGCTCGGTGCAGTTCATGGGCCGCGAGCTCATCGGTCTTCCCTCTCGGGCGATTGCCCGGCTCGGCATCGCCTTCTGCCCCGAAGAGCGCGGCATTTTCGCCAGCCTCTCGGTGGAGGAGAACCTCATGCTGCCGCCGACCATCAAGGAGGGTGGCCTCGGCCGCGACGAAGTGCTCGAGATGTTCCCCAACCTGCGCGAACGGCTGCACAGCCAGGGGACGAAGCTCTCGGGCGGCGAGCAGCAGATGCTCGCCATCGGCCGGATCCTGAGGACCGGCGCAAAGTTCCTGCTGCTCGACGAGCCTACCGAAGGCCTCGCCCCGGTTATCGTCCAGCAGATCGGCCGCACGCTCAAGACGCTGAAGCAGCGCGGCTTCACCATCGTCCTCGTCGAACAGAACTTCCATTTCGCCGCGTCCGTCGCCGACCGCCACTACGTGGTCGAGCAGGGCAAGGTGATCGACGAGATCGCCAATGCCGACCTCGAAGCCAACATCGACAAGCTGCACGCCTATCTGGGCGTGTGACCCCAACGCATGACACCGGAGGAGACCTAAGTCATGACATTCACCAAGGGACTGCTGCTTTCCGCAGCGCTCATTCTTACGGCGGCGCCCGCGCTCGCCGAAACCGCCGTCAAGATCGGCGTGCTCAACGACCGCTCGGGCATCTATGCCGACCTTTCCGGCGAAGGCTCGGTGATCGCTGCCCGGATGGCGGTCGAGGATTTCGACGCCGCCAGCAAGGGCATCAGCGTCGACATCGTCTCGGCCGACCACCAGAACAAGCCCGACATCGCTTCCAACATCGCCCGCCAGTGGTACGACACCGATGGTGTCGATCTGATCGTCGACGTGCCGACCTCCTCGGCGGCCTTTGCCGTCAGCGACATCACCAAGGAAAAGAACAAGGTCTTCATGAACTCGGGCGCCGGCTCGGCGGACCTCACGGGCGCCAAGTGCTCGCCCAACACCATCCACTGGACCTATGACACCTGGGCACTCGCTCACGGCACCGGAAACGCCATGGTCGCCTCCGGCGCCAAGAAGTGGTTCTTCATCACCGCCGACTACGCCTTCGGGCAGTCGCTGGAGAAGGACACCGCCGCGGTCGTCACCGCGGCCGGCGGCGAGGTTGTTGGCGCGGTCAAGCACCCGTTCCCCGGCACCGATTTCTCGTCCTACCTGCTGCAGGCCCAATCGTCCGGCGCCCAGGTGATCGGCCTCGCCAATGCGGGTGGCGATACCGTCAACACCATCAAGCAGGCCGCCGAGTTCGGCATCACCCAGGCCGGCCAGTCGCTGGCAGGCCTCCTGATCTTCATCACCGACATCCACGCGCTGGGCCTCGAGACCGCACAAGGCCTGGTGCTGACCGAGGCCTTCTACTGGGACCTCAATGACCAGACCCGCGAGTGGTCAGCCCGCTTTGCCGAGCAGAATGGCGGCAAGATGCCCACCATGGTCCATGCCGGCGTCTATGCCAGCGTGCTGCACTACCTCAAGGCCGTGGAAGCCACCGGCGGCAAGGACAGCGCTGCCGTCATCGCCAAGATGAAGGAGCTTCCCGCCGACGATCCGCTCTTCGGCAAGGGCGAGGTCCGCGCCGACGGCCGCGTCACCCACGACATGTACCTCTTCAAGGTCAAGGCTCCGGGCGACTCCAAGGGTCCGTGGGATTACTATGAGACGCTCGCCACCATCCCGGCCGCCGAAGCCTTCCGGCCGCTCGCCGATGGCGGCTGCCCGCTCGTCAACTAACTTCCTCCCGGGGCGCGCCGCTTCGCCGGCGTGCCCCATCAACGCAGGGACAACGCGATGTTCGAGCTCCTCGGCATTCCCCCACAGGCGCTGTTCGGCCAGTTGCTGCTCGGGCTGATCAACGGCTCGTTCTATGCGCTGCTGAGCCTCGGCCTCGCGGTCATCTTCGGGCTTTTGAACATCATCAACTTCGCCCACGGTGCGCAGTACATGATGGGTGCGTTTGTCGCCTGGATGCTGATGACCTATTTCGGCGTCGGCTATTGGTGGGCGCTGCTGCTGGTCCCCATCGCGGTCGGGGCCACCGGCATCGTCATCGAGCGGCTGATGATCTCGCGGCTCTACAATCTCGATCACCTCTACGGCCTGCTGCTGACCTTCGGCCTTGCGCTCATCATCCAAGGGCTCTTCCGCAACCAGTACGGCGTCTCGGGCCTGCCCTACACTATTCCGGCCGAGCTCTCTGGCGGCACCAATCTGGGCTTCATGTTCCTCCCCAACTATCGCGGTTGGGTGGTGTTCGCCTCGCTGGTCGTCTGCCTCGCTACATGGTTCGCGATCGAAAAGACCCGGCTCGGCGCCTATCTCCGCGCCGCGACCGAGAACCCCACGCTGGTCGGCGCCTTCGGCATCAACGTGCCGCGCCTCATCACCCTCACCTACGGCTTCGGCGTGGCGCTGGCAGCTCTTGCCGGCGTCCTCGCCGCGCCGATCTACTCGGTCAATCCCAATATGGGCGCCGATCTCATCATCGTGGTCTTCGCCGTGGTGGTGATCGGCGGCATGGGCTCGATCCTCGGCGCCATCGTCACCGGCTTCGGGCTGGGCATCGTCGAGGGCCTGACGCGTGTGTTCTACCCCGAGGGTTCGGCGGTCGTGATCTTCGTCATCATGGCCATCGTCCTTCTGGTGAAGCCGGCTGGCCTCTTCGGGAGGACCGCATGACCATGGCCAATACCGAGACGCAGGTGCCGATGACGCCCGAACTCACCATCGCGACGCCGAAACACCATGTGGTGATCTTCGCCGTACTGCTGGGCCTGCTGCTCATCGCACCCTTCGTGCTCTATCCAGTGTTCCTCATGAAGGTGCTGTGCTTTGCGCTCTTCGCCTCGGCGCTCAACCTGCTGCTGGGCTATGGCGGCCTTCTCTCCTTCGGCCACGCGGCCTTCTTCGGCTCGGCGAGCTACATCGCCGCCCACGCTGCCAAGGTGTGGGGCCTGACGCCCGAGCTCGCGATCCTCCTCGGCACCGGGGCAGGGGCGCTGCTTGGGCTCGGCATCGGTTCGCTGGCTATCCGGCGGCAGGGCATTTACTTCGCCATGGTGACGCTCGCCTTCGCCCAGATGGTGTTCTTCTTCGCGCTGCAGGCGCCATTCACCGGCGGCGAGGACGGCATCCAGGCCGTGCCGCGCGGGCGCCTCTTCGGCCTCATCGATCTCAGCAACGATCTCACGCTCTATTTCGTCGTCCTGCTCATCGTCTTCGGCGGGCTGATGCTGATCTACCGCATCATCCACTCGCCCTTCGGCCAGGTGCTCAAGGCCATTCGCGACAACGAGCCCCGCTCGGTTTCGCTCGGCTACAAGGTCAACCGCTACAAGCTCGCCGTCTTCGTCATGTCGGCAACGCTCGCCGGTCTCGCCGGCGCCACCAAGGCCATCGTCTTCCAGCTCGCGTCCTTGACCGACGTCTACTGGACCATGTCGGGCGAGGTGGTGCTGATGACGCTCCTGGGCGGCATGGGCACCATCTTCGGCCCCTTCGTCGGCGCCGGCCTCATCGTCACCATGGAGAACTACTTCGCCGGCTTCGGTGCCTGGGTGACAGTCCTGCAGGGCGTCGTCTTCGTCATCACCGTGCTGCTCTTCCGCGAGGGCATAATCGGCGTCATCGCCCGCTGGACCAAGAAGCCGCTCTGATCCATGACCGCTGCCACCGTCATCGTCGCTGCCAGGCGCACTCCCATCGGCTCGCTCAACGGCGCATTGTCGCCGCTGCTCGGCCACGAACTCGGCGCCATCGCCATCAAGGCCGCTATTGCCGAC
>DATCRS010000325.1:0-4512 GCA_036568845.1 Devosia sp.
ATCTGGCAGCCGATCCTGCAGGGCATCATCCTCTCGGTCCGACCGCAGAAGAGCGGCGCCAACTACGAGCGCATCTGGGATCGCGAGGCCGGCGACAGCCCGCTGCGGGTAATCACCAAGCGGCAGGTGCATGAGTTGCAGCGGCGGCTGGGGTCAGAAGTGGTGGTCGACTTCGCCATGCGCTACGGTAACCCGACGACGCGCTCCAAGATCGCGGCCTTGAAGGACGCGGGTTGCACCAGAATCCTGCTCGCGCCGCTCTATCCGCAATACTCGGCCACGACGACAGCCACGGCCAATGACAGTGCCTTCGATGCGCTCAAGCAGATGCGCTGGCAGCCGGCGATCCGGACACTGCCGCCCTATTTCGAGGAACCGGCCTATGTGGCGGCGCTGGCGCGGAGTATCGCCGACGGCGTCGCCGCACTCGATTTCGAGCCGGATGTGGTGATCACCTCGTATCACGGCATGCCCAAGGAATATCTCGACAAGGGCGACCCCTACCACTGCCAGTGCCTCAAGACGACGCGGCTTGTGCGCGAGCACCTGGGCTGGTCCGAGGACAGGCTGATGGTGACGTTCCAGAGCCGCTTCGGCAGCGCCGAATGGCTGCAGCCCTATACCGACAAGACACTCGAGGCGTTTGGCGGGCAGGGCAAGAAGGTCGCCATCCTCGCACCGGCCTTCTCGGTCGACTGCATCGAGACGCTCGAGGAGATCGCCATCACTGGCCGCGAGCAGTTCGAGCATGCCGGCGGCAAGCACTATGCCTACATCCCCTGCCTCAATGACTCGCCAGGCGGGATGGAGATGCTGGAAGCCGTCATTCGCCGCCAATTGGCCGGCTGGCTCTAGGAAAAACCGTTCATCCGCCGTTCATCCACGGGGCCGCATTGCGGCAACGGGCGGTTTTGATTTACTCGTTGGTGCCGGGGGACGGCAGGGGAGACCATCATGGAATTCGAGCTCGACGGCTTCAGCATCACCCTTATCGCCTTGGGTGTGCTCGCACTTCTCGTGCTCTTCGCCGGCGCCAAGACGGTGCCGCAGGGCTACAACTACACCATCGAGCGCTTCGGCCGGTACATCCGCACGTTGAAGCCAGGCCTCAACCTCATCATCCCTTTCGTCGATGGAATCGGCAAGAAAATCAACATGATGGAGCAAGTGCTCGACGTCCCCCACCAGGAGGTCATCACCCGCGACAACGCCACCGTCACCGCCAACGGCGTCACCTTCTACCAGATCCTCGACGCTGCCGCCGCGGCCTACGAAGTCTCCAACCTCGAGATCGCCATCCTCAACCTCACCATGACCAACATCCGTACGGTGATGGGCTCGATGGACCTCGACGAGCTGCTCTCCAATCGCGACGAAATCAACCACCGCCTGCTCAAGGTGGTCGACGCCGCCGTCTCGCCCTGGGGCCTCAAGATCACCCGCATCGAGATCAAGGACATCGATCCGCCCAAGGATCTCGTCGAATCGATGGGTCGGCAGATGAAGGCAGAGCGCGAGAAGCGGGCGCTGATCCTCGAAGCCGAAGGCAAGCGGCAGGCGGCGATTCTCCAGGCCGAGGGTCAGAAGCAGAGCCAGGTGCTGGAAGCCGAGGGCCGGCGCGAGGCGGCCTTCCGCGACGCCGAGGCGCGCGAGCGCTCCGCCGAAGCCGAGGCCAAGGCGACGCAGATGGTGTCGGACGCCATCGCGGCGGGCAATGTGCAGGCCATCAACTATTTCGTCGCCAATAACTATATTAAGGCATTGGAGGGGCTCGCCCGCTCGCCCAACCAGAAGGTGCTGATGCTGCCGGTCGAAGCCTCCAGCGTCATCGGCGCCATCGGCGGCATCGCCGAGATCGCCAAGGAAACCTTCGGTTCGGGCTTTACGCCGGCACCGTCGCGCGGCGGATCGCGCCCGCCGAGCACCGGCCAGCAATAGGAGGTCACGATGGATCTCATCGCACTCGTCGCCCAATACGGCCCCTGGTCCTGGGTCGTGGCGGGACTTGTGCTTCTTGGACTGGAATTGGTCGTTCCCGGCGGCATCCTGCTCTGGGCGGGTGTCGCCGCAGTGGTGACCGGCATCCTCTCGGCACTCATCCCCATCGCCTGGCCGGTGCAGTTCCTGATCTTCGGCATCCTCGCCATCGCCAGCATCGCGATCTGGCTGCGTTTGAAGCCGCACGGCACCCCAACCGATCGCCCCTTCCTAAACAACCGCGCCGAGCGCTTCGTCGGGCAGGAGGTCGTCCTCGACCAGCCGATCCGCGACGGCTTCGGCCGGGTGTCGCTCGACGACACCACCTGGCGCGTGCAGGGCCCCGACCTCGCCGCCGGACAGAAGGTGCGCATCATCGCTGCAGACGGCGCCGTGCTGAAGGTCGAGGCGGCCTGACAAGGCTTCCTTAACCATAAACTGCAAGGCTTTGTTAGCGCCGTTTCGGCGTGCGGAGCCGTTTGCCGTGACCTCGAGACCCATCAGCCGGACCGTTGGCGCGCTGGCGCTGACGCTCGCCTGCAGCAGCGCGCTGGCCGAGGACTTCAATCCGCTCGGCGACGGCTCGGGCACCAACAATGCCGACCTGCTGCGCAATCCAACCACCGGCTGCGAGAACTGCGACACCTTTGCCCCGCACGAATGGGATGCGCCGCCGTTCGACCTCGACTGGAACCTATCGCTGCGTGGCGCCTATGTGCGCGACAAGAACGGCGATCATTTCGAGGCGCTCGCAGTGCCGAGCGTCAGCCTGCGGCACGATTTTCTGCGCGGCACCTACAGCTTTTCCGGCTCGGCGGAGCTTTCGAAGTCGACCGAGGAGGATTATCGGGTCAATGCCGTGCGGCTCGGCACGTCGGGGCAGTACCAGGTCAATGATGACCTGACACTGGACGGATCGGCGAACTTCGCCCTGGTTACGCCCAGCGCGTCGACCACAGGCTATCCCGCCAACACGGTATCCGCGTCGCAGGAGGTTTCCGGCGATGCGTCACTCTCGGCCACCTACGATTTCGGGCTCTTGGAGACGACGCTCAGCGGCGCTACGTCCCGCTCGGTCTACGGGCCGACAACGCTTTCGGGTGGCACCCAGATCGACAACAGCGCCAACAACAACTGGGAGTTCGAGGGCGGGCTGCGGGTGGGCTACAAGGTGACGCCGCTGCTCACGGCCTTCGTCGACGGCAGCGTTGGCTATCAGCTCTACGACACCATCGCGCCGAGCTATGGCGTGCGGCTCGATGCCACCGACTACGCCATTCGCGGCGGTTTGGCGTCCAAGTGGAATGAGGTGCTCGAAGCCGAGGCGTCGGTCGGCGTCGGCTATCGCCACTTCACCTTCGGTGCGGCCGACGACATTGTCAGCCAACTCTACGACGCCTCGATCACCTTCCGGCCCGACGAGACGGTGACCATCCGCGGTGCCCTCGGCACGACAGTCGGTGCGCCGGGACCGAACGCTTCGGGCGCGGCACGGATCGAGTATGCGGCCACGGGTGATGTGGCCTACCGCGTCAATCCATGGGTGACGCTCAGGGCCAATGCCGGCTACCGCTACGCCATCTTCTCGGACTCCACCGCGACCGAAACCGGTTACGGCGTCGGGGCAGGGGCCGACTACCTCCTCAACGAGAACCTCAGCGTCTCGGGCGACTACGCCTTTGCCTCCAGGATCGCCTCTGCCGGCACGCCGGAAGAGGAGCATCGGGTGACGCTGGGTGTCACCCTCAAGCGCTAGAGTGCACCGATCGCGGCCTTGACCTCGCGCCTGAAGTCCTCTGCGAGGTCGGGGCGATCAAGGGCGAAGACGACGTTCGCCGTCAGGAAGCCGATCTTGGAGCCACAGTCGAACACGCGGCCATTGTATTTCACGCCGGTGAAGGTCTGCTGCTTGATGAGCACCTGCATGGCGTCGGTGAGCTGGATTTCGCCACCCGCGCCGCGGCGCTGCTCGGAGAGGATCGAGAATATTTCCGGCTGCAGGATATAGCGGCCGGAAATGAAAAGGTTCGAGGGCGCATCCGCCGGCTTGGGCTTTTCCACCATGCCGGTGATGCGAAAGCCGGAGTCCGGACCATTGCCGCGGGCGACGATGCCATAGCTGGCCGTATCCGCCGGGTTCACCTCCTCGACGCCAATGATGTTGCCGCCGGTTTCCTCGTAGGCCTCGATCATCTGCTTCATGACGCCGGGCTTGGCCTGGAACACCATGTCCGGGAGGAGCAGCGCGAACGGTTGGTCGCCGACTAGCTCCCGGGCACACCAGACGGCGTGGCCGAGGCCGAGCGGCTCCTGCTGGCGGGTGAAGCTGGTCTGCCCGGCCGACGGTAGATCCTTCTGCAGCTCCTCGAGCGCGTCGGTCTTGCCACGGGCCTCCAGCGTCTGCTCGAGTTCGTACTGCTTGTCGAAATGATCTTCGATGACGCCCTTGTTGCGGCCGGTGACGAAGACGAAATGCTCGATGCCCGCCTCGCGCGCCTCATCGACGGCGTACTGGATGACCGGCCGGTCGACGAC
>DATCRS010000326.1:0-2875 GCA_036568845.1 Devosia sp.
CAGCTCATCGACGGCATGCAGGGCACGCGCGGCCAGATCAAGTCCGGTGGCGACGCCGGGGCGGCCGAGCTCCAGGGCTCGCCGCCGGCGCAGAAGCCGCTGGCGCTCTATTCGGGCATCGTCACTGTCGGAGCTGACGGCACGGCGGAAGTCAGCTTCGACATTCCGGAGTTCGCCGGTACCGCGCGCGTGATGGCGGTGGCGTGGACTGCGACCAAGCTCGGCCGCGCCAACACCGACGTCGTGATCCGCGACCCCGTGGTGCTGACCACGACCCTGCCGCGCTTCCTGCTCAATGGCGACCACGGCACGGTCAATCTGGAGATCGACAATGTCGAGGGCCAGGCCGGCGATTACGTCATTAACGTCAAGACCGGCGGCCCGGTGAAGATGACCGGTAACCCCGCAACCACCGTCAAGCTCGCGGCCAAGCAGCGCAACGCGTTCGCGCTCGCGATCGATGCGACGGCGGCGGGGCAGGCGACGCTCGACGTCGACATCAAGGGGCCGAACGGGCTGACGCTGGCGCGCCACTACGCGCTCGACGTCAAGGCGGCGACGCAGGTACTGGCGCGGCGCTCGATCCGCACCCTGGCGAAGGGCGAGAGCCTGACGCTGACCTCGGACATGTTCTCGGACCTGGTGCCGGGCACCGGCAGTGTCTCGGTTTCGGCGAGCCTGTCCACGGCGCTCGATGCGGCGACGATCCTGAAAGCGCTCGATCGCTATCCCCATGGCTGCTCGGAGCAGATCACGAGCCGCGCGATGCCGTTGCTCTACGTCAACGACCTCGCGGCCGGGGCGCATCTCGCCATGGATACCGAGGTCGATCAGCGCATCCGCGAAGCCATCGAGCGCCTTTTGGCCCGTCAGGGCTCCAACGGCTCGTTCGGCCTGTGGTCGGCCGGAGGCGACGATGCCTGGCTCGATGCTTATGTCACCGACTTCCTGACCCGCGCCCGCGAGAAGGGTTTTGTGGTGCCTGACGTTCTGTTCAAGAACGCGCTCGATCGCATCCGAAACTCCGTCGTCAACGGCAACGAGCCTGAGAAGGACGGCGGCCGTGATCTCGCCTACGGCCTCTACGTGCTCGCCCGCAATGGTGCAGCTCCCATCGGTGACCTCCGCTATCTCGCCGATACCAAGCTGAACAATCTGGCGACACCGATCGCCAAATCCCAGCTTGCGGCGGCGCTGGCCCTGGTCGGCGATCGCAACCGCGCCGAGCGGGTCTATGGCGCCGCGCTGGATTCGCTAGCGCCCAAGCCGGTGCTGGAGTTCGGCCGCACCGACTATGGCTCGCAGCTTCGCGATGCCGCGGCGCTGGTCTCGCTCGCCAGCGAAGGCAATGCGCCGAAGGCGACGCTGACGCAGGCCGTGGCGCGGGTCGAGACCGCGCGCGGGCTGACGCCCTACACCTCCACGCAAGAGAACGCGTGGCTGGTGCTGGCGGCGCGGGCGCTGGCGAAGGAAAACCTCTCGATCGAGGTCGACGGCCAGCCGGTCAAGACCGCGCTCTACCGCAGCTACAAGGCTGATACTCTGAGCGGAAAGCCGCTGAAGATCACCAACACCGGCGATGCGCCGGTGCAGGCGGTGGTCTCGGTGTCGGGTTCACCTGTGACGCCGGAGCCGGCTGCGTCGAACGGCTTCAAGATCGAGCGGAACTACTTCACGCTCGATGGCAAGCCGGTCGACATCAGCAAGGTCAAGCAGAACGATCGCTACGCCGTGGTGTTGAAGATTACGGAAGCCAAGCCCGAATACGGCCACATCATGGTGTCCGACTATCTGCCGGCGGGTCTCGAGATCGACAACCCGAAGCTGGTCTCGTCGGGCGACAGCGGTACGCTGGACTGGATCGAGGATGGTGAGGAGCCCAAGGATACCGAATTCCGCGACGACCGCTTCACGGCGGCCGTCGATCGCGCTTCGGACTCCAAGGCGGTGTTCACCGTGGCCTATGTCGTGCGCGTGGTCTCACCAGGGAAATATGTGCTGCCGCAGGCCTATGTCGAGGACATGTACAATCCATCGCGCTACGGTCGCACCGGTACGGGTAGTGTCGAGGTGCGGGTGGCGAAGTGAGCGGTGAGATGAGCGGATTGGAGCCGCACACACAGTCGTCATGCCCGGGCTTGCCCCGGGCATCCACGGACTTTGGTTCGGTCCGCAAGAACGTGGATGGCCGGAACAAGCCCGGCCATGACGGTGGAGGGCGCATAGGCATGCGTATCCTCTCCTCCCTGGCTTTCGCCGTCATCCTTGCCATTATCGGCTTCGTCGGCTGGGTCTATTCCCTTGGCCCGCTGCCGCTCGACGAAGCGCGTCGCGTGTCGACCACAGTCGTCGACCGCAATGGCAAGCTGCTGCGCGCCTATGCCATGGCTGACGGGCGCTGGCGTCTGCCTGTCGATGCCAAGGCAAACGTCGATCCGACTTACCTGAAGCTGTTGTTCGCGTACGAGGACCAGCGCTTCTACGCCCATGATGGCATCGACCCGCTGGCGCTGGGACGCGCTGCGGTCCAAGTTGCAACGCGCGGCCACATCGTATCGGGCGGCTCGACCATCTCGATGCAGCTGGCGCGGCTGATAGAGCCGCGGCGGCAGCGCTCGCTCTACGCAAAGCTGCACCAGATCGTGCGCGCGATCGAACTGGAGCGGACGTTGAGCAAGGACGAGATTCTCAATCTCTACCTCGCGCTCGCGCCCTATGGCGGCAATCTCGAAGGCGTGAGAGCCGCCTCGCTCGCCTATTTCGGCAAGGAGCCCAAGCGCCTCTCGGTTGCCGAGGCAGCGCTCCTCGTCGCCTTGCCGCAGTCGCCGGAGGCGCGACGGCCCGATCGCGACCGCGTGGCTGCCATCAAGGCCCG
>DATCRS010000327.1:0-6240 GCA_036568845.1 Devosia sp.
GTGAGGGGGCTTTGCCGTTGGGCTTGGGAGCAGTGGGCGGGGTCTTGGCCGGCGGTTTGCGGGCGGCGCGCTGCTTCAGGCGCTTGATCTTGACGCGCTTGATCTGCCGACTGTCGGACTGCAGCACCTCGAATTCGAAACCCTTGATGCCACCAATGGTCTCGCCCTTGAGCGGCACACGGCCGGCGAGATCGAAAACGAGGCCACCCAGCGTATCGACGTCTTCGGCGTGGCTGCCGACGTCGAAATCGTCGCCGATGACGGCGCGGACCTCCGAGAGCTCGGCGCGGGCCGAGGCGACGAAATTGGCGGAATTGATGCGGCGGACCAGGGCGACGTCCTCGTCGTGCTCGTCCTCGATCTCGCCCACGACCGCCTCGAGCAGGTCCTCGATGGTGACGACGCCGTCGGTGCCGCCGAACTCGTCGATGACGATGGCCATGTGCACGCGCTTAAGCTGCATCTGCTGCAGCAGGTCGCCCACCGGCATCAGCGGCGGCACGAACAGCACAGCGCGGACGATGTCGAGCTTGCCGAGCTTCGACTTGAGCGCCGGCGAGACGAGGCGGACCGGCGTGTCCTTCTTTTCCGGGTCGGTCACCGGCTCGGTGATCCGGCGCATGGCGTCCTTGACGTGGATGAAGCCGGTGATGTTGTCGATGTTGTCGACATAGACCGGCATGCGCGAATGGCCCACCTGGCGGAAGCGCGCCACCAGCGCACCCAGCGTATCGTCGGCGTCGATCGCCTGAATGTCGGCGCGGGGCACCATGACGTCCTCGACCCGCTTCTCGCCGAGCTCGAGCACGTTCTTGAGGATAGTCCGTTCGGACTGGGTAAAATCGGCGGTTTCGCCGTTCTTTTCGGCCTCGAGGGCAACCTCTAGGTCGTCGCGCAGCGATTGCGTGCGCAGGGCCAGCAGGCCCTTCAAACGCGTCCATAATGTCGGCCCCCGCGCCGCCGCGGGGGCGGTACTAGATGGGGGTTCGGAATTGGCCTTGAGGTCGGGCGCCTGTCGCTCGGCGCGGGGTGCGGTCGGCTGATCGCTCATCGTTCTGGCCGCGGATTTGGCGGCAATCCTTCAGTTGTACGGGTCTGCAATGCCCAGGGTAGCGAGAATCTGTGTCTCGAGGCCCTCCATGACAAGGGCTTCGTTCTCATCGACGTGATCATATCCCAGAATGTGCAGAAAGCCATGCACCACCAGATGGGTGAAGTGATCGGTGAAGTTCACGCCCTGCTCGACCGCCTCGCGCTCCAGCGTTTCGCGGGCCAGCGTGATGTCGCCCAGAATGCCCAGAACCGGCGAAAACGGCTCGATCTGGGGGAAGCTCAGCACATTGGTCGGCTTATCGATACCGCGCCACTCCTTGTTGAGCTCCTGCTGGCTGGCGTCGTCCATGAGGACGATCGAAAGCTCGGCAATGCCGGCGACCTTGGCCCTCGATTGCTTCAGCGCTTCGTGGATCGCGGTATTGGCAATCTCCTCGAGACCCTCGGGCCAGCCCTCGGACTCGACGGAGAAGGCGATCTCCAGCGGCGGACGATGCGGACTCAGCGCGCCTTGTCCTCTTTTGCCGTGGCGCCCTCGTAGGCGCGCACGATGCGGCCGACCAGCGCGTGGCGCACCACGTCCTTGTCGGAAAAGCGCGAGATGTGGATGCCTTCGATGCCATCGAGCAGGCCCAGCGCTTCGACGAGGCCGGATTTCTCGCCGCGCGGCAGGTCGACCTGGCTGGGGTCGCCGGTGACGATCATCTTGGAGTTCTCGCCCAGGCGGGTCAAAAACATCTTCATCTGCATCGAGGTGGTGTTCTGCGCTTCGTCGAGAATGACCACGGCATTGGCCAGCGTGCGGCCGCGCATGAAGGCCAGCGGCGCCACTTCGATGATGCCGGAGGTGATGCAGCGCTCCACATGTTCGGGACGCATCATGTCGTAGAGCGCGTCATAGAGCGGGCGGAGATAGGGGTCGACCTTCTCCTTCATGTCGCCGGGGAGGAAGCCCAGGCGCTCGCCAGCCTCGACGGCCGGACGGGAGAGGATGATGCGGTTGATGTCGCCGCGCTCGAGCAGCGTCGCCGCATGGGCAACGGCGAGGTAAGTCTTTCCAGTACCGGCGGGGCCGACGCCGAAGATCAACTCGGCTCGCTCCATAGCCCGCATATAGGCGTCCTGCGCCGGGGTGCGGGCGACGATGGTGGCCTTGCGCGTCGCGATCTGGGCCATGCGAACCTTGCCCTTCCGCTCCATGGTGGGGAGCGTGAGCTGGCTGTCCTCGGTCTCGACCATGCGGATCATGGTGTCGACATTGGCGATCTCGATGGGCTGACCCTCTTCGAGCAGGCCGTAGAGCGATTCGAGCACACGGCGTGCCTGATCGACCCCGGACGCGGAGCCCTTGAGCATCACATGATTGCCGCGGGGGGTCGCCTGCACGGCGAGGCGCTGCTCGATCAGCGCCAGGTTCTGGTCGAAATCACCGTAGAGCTGGGCAGCCAGGCGGTTGTCTTCGAAGGCGAGTTCAAGTTGAGACGAAAGGGCGTTGTCGGCGGTCGGGGACAAATGCCTGCTCAAATCCTTTGGGCTCCTTTGGCAGCCCGAACGCCCGATAGTCAGGCGATGGCCACCTGTGCGTGAGACTCAATCACGCTAGCAGATTTCGGTTCCGGCACTGTGACAATCTTGCCAGAAAGTGAATTATTCCCGGTTGCGACGATCTCGACCGGCTGGATCGTGCCGATGAGCCGCTCCGGTCCATCCATGTGCACGGCCTGCAGATATGGGGAGCGGCCGCCGACCTGACCAGGGTTGCGGCCCTTCTTGTCGATCAGCACCGGCAATACCTTGCCGACGACGGAACGGCCAAAGGCCTGGGTCTGCTCGACGATCTGGGCGTTGAGCCGCTGCAGGCGCTCGGTCTTTACCGCCTCGTCGACCTGGTTCTCCATCGTGGCACCGGGCGTGCCGGGGCGGGTGGAATACTTGAAGGTGAAGGCTGAGGCGTAGCCGACATCGCGGGCGATCGCCAGCGTATCGGCGAAGTCGGCCTCGGTTTCGCCCGGGAAACCAACGATGAAGTCGCCCGAGAGCGCCATGTCCGGGCTGGCTTTGAGGATGCGCTCGATCACCCCCATGTATTCGGCGCGGCTGTGGCGGCGGTTCATGGCCTTGAGGATGCGGTCGGAGCCCGACTGCACCGGCAGATGCAGGTAGGGCATCAGCGCCGGCAGGTCGCGATGCGCCGCGATCAGTTCGTCGCTCATGTCGAGGGGATGGCTGGTGGTGTAGCGGATGCGGGCGAGGCCCGGAATCTCGGCCAGCCGAAAGCAGAGCTCGCCGAGCCCCACGGAGCGGCCCGCGGCGTCATGGCCGTGATAGGCGTTGACGTTCTGGCCGAGGAGGGTCAGCTCGCGCACGCCGGCTTCGGCGAGGTTGCGGGCCTCGGCCAGCACCTGTTCGACCGGGCGCGAAACCTCGGCGCCGCGCGTATAGGGGACGACGCAGAACGAGCAGAACTTGTCGCAGCCTTCCTGCACGGTCAGGAAAGCGGTGAGGCCGCGGGCCCGGGTCACGGCCTTCGTGGCGGCCGGCAGGTGCTCGAACTTGTCCTCCTCGGGGAACTCGGTGTCGACCACTACGGCGCCATTGCCGGTGCGTTTGAGGAGTTCCGGCAGCCGATGGTAGCTCTGTGGGCCGAAGACGAGGTCGACTCCCTTGGCGCGACGGACGATCTCGTCGCCCTCGG
Organism: Devosia sp.; assembly: GCA_036568845.1. Classification (GTDB taxonomy): domain Bacteria; phylum Pseudomonadota; class Alphaproteobacteria; order Rhizobiales; family Devosiaceae; genus Devosia_A. The sequence goes on from DATCRS010000327.1 coordinate 3,749, forward strand.
CCTGCGCCACGCAGCCGGCGACGCCGATCTTGAAGCTCGTACCCCCGGCCGCCTCGCGCTCGGCGCGCATTTCCCGCAGGCGCCCGAGCTCGGAAAACACCTTCTCGGAGGCCTTTTCGCGGATGTGGCAGGTGTTGAGCACGATGAGATCGGCTTCTTCCAGCACCTGGGTAGGCTGATAGCCGTGCGGCGCCAGCGCGTCCGCCATACGATCGGAATCGTAGACGTTCATCTGGCAGCCATAGGTCTTGATGAAGAGCTTTTTCGGCGTCGTCTCAGTCATGCGGGGTGCATACACCGGATGGAGGGCGAAGTGAAGGAAGGGAAGCCCGCACCTCGTGCTTCGACAAGCTCAGGATGAGGTCCGCAGGAGCACCGGGCCAGACGTAGCCCTCATGGTGAGCTTGTCGAACCATGAGGGCGTGGTACCCGTACAGATCTCCAGAGGAGATCACCATGCCCCAAAACGACAATTCGGACGATGCTACCATCGCGCTGCACGCGGGCGATCAGGAGCGGGTGGTGGGGCAGCCGGTGAGTCCGGCGCCGGTGCTGTCGACGACCTATTTCACCCATCCGGACGCGGCGGGGTTTTCGGCCAGCGACCTGCAGCGGAATGCGCCACATTTCTACAGCCGCTGGAGCAATCCCACGCTGGAACTGCTGGAAGCGCGCCTGGCGGCGCTGGAGCAGGGCGAGGCAGCGCTGAGCTTTGCCTCCGGCATGGCGGCGATCGCGGCATTGTTTCAGGACAGGCTGCAGTCCGGCGACCATCTGGTGCTGTCGGACGTCTGCTACGCCGGCGTCGCCGAATATGCGCACCACGCCCTGCCGCGGGCCGGAATCGCGGTCACGGCAGTCGACACATCCGACCCCCAGAAGGTGGCGGCGACGATGCGGCCGGAAACGCGGCTCGTTCACATCGAGACGCCCGCCAATCCGATCCTGAAACTCACCGATATCGCGGCCTTGGCCGAGGTGGCGCATGCCTACGGCGCCGAGCTTTCCGTTGATTCGACCATCGCCACACCCATCGGCACCAAGCCGATCGCGCTTGGCGCGGACTACGTCGTTCACTCGCTGACCAAATATCTCTGCGGTCACGGCGATGCCCTGGGTGGAGCGGTGATCGGCAAGGCAGACCGAATTGCCGGAATGCGGAAGAACGGGCTGATCCATGGCGGCGGCGTGCTGTCGCCGTTTTCGGCTTATCTCATCCTTCGCGGCATGGAGACGCTGCCGCTGCGGATGGCGCGGCACGAGGCCAATGCCAGGCTGGTGGAGGATTTCCTGGCCCAGCATCCAAAGGTGCAGAAGGTCCTGTGGCCCGGCTCGGTTCGGCATCCGCAGCACGAGCTGGCACGGGCGCAGATGCGCAATTTCTCCGGGCTCCTGAGCTTTTCGGTCAAGTCCCAGAGCCTCGAACTGGCGCGGCAGCTCGCCGAACGGCTGAAAGTCTTTTCCTATGCGGTGTCACTGGGGAAAACCAAGAGCCTGCTCTTTTACATCCCTACCGACGACCTGCTGCGCTCGAGCTTCCCGCTGGAGGGCGAAGCGGCGGACGATTATCGCGACTGGGCGGGTGAGGGTGTGTTCCGTGTTTCAGTGGGGCTGGAAGAACCGGACGACCTGATCGGCGATCTCGAGGAGGCACTAGACTGATGCGAAGGCTCAAGGAAATCGTCTTCGACTGCAGGCATGCGGCGCCGCTGGCGCGGTTCTGGGCCGAATTGCTCGATGGCTACACGGTGCGCGCCTATGACGACGAGGAGATCGCCCGGCTCGCCGCGCTCGGGCTGACGCCGGAGACCGATCCGGTGGTGATGGTCGACGGGCCGGGACCGACGCTCTGCTTCCACGAAATCGAGCGCGGGCGGGTGCAGGGCCGGATCCACCTCGATGTGGAGGTCGCGGACCGCGAGGGGGAGCGACGGCGGGCGATGGCCCTCGGCGCGACTGTGGTGCGCGAGGCCGAGGGCTACACGGTGATGACCGACCCCGAGGGCAACCACTTTTGTTTGGTTGACGGCTAAGCCTTCACCAGTTCCGGCAACTGCTGGCCGCGGTTCAGCGCCACCAGCATGCGCCGAACTTCCTGCTCGGCCGCTTTGGTCACCGCCTTGCGGTCGGCGCCGCGGGCGAGCGGCATGGGGGTGCCGAAGGCGAGGGTGACCTCCTTGACGCCGCCCGAGAGGATTTCACGGATGTTCTGCTTCACCGACTTGGATTTGATCCAGGCGATGAGGCTGCGCTCGTTGCGCGAGACCGGCAGGCCCTGCAGGCGGGTGTACGACACAGTGAGCGGCTGAATCAGCACCTCCTTGGCGCCAGCCTCCTGCATGGCGTGTTGCGCGGCACCGACCAGCGCCGAGCGGAAGGGCAGGACGTGGGTGCCGATGTCGGACTGGCCCTCGGCGAAGAGCAGCACGGCGCCGCCGGCTGCCATGCGCTTGGCCATTTCGGCCGTCGTGCGCTTGGCGTCGGTGCGGCGG
>DATCRS010000328.1:0-10395 GCA_036568845.1 Devosia sp.
GCCGACGGCGGCGCCTCGCGCAAGCCGCTCCAGCTCTTCGGCTGGATGCTGCTCGCCGACGCCGTGGTCTTCGCCTTCGGCTTCGCCTGGCTGATGGTCGTCGCCAACATGATCCTCTCGGCCGGCGGCGAGCTGCCCAAGTGGCTGGCCTCGGGCGACCTCCTCACCGTCGCCTGGAACGGCGCGGTGCAGCCCTTCATCCTCTGGGACATCCTCAAGATGGCCTTCGCGGCCCTGACCGTCGCTGGCGCCCTGAGCCTCCTCAAGCGCCGCGCCTAACAGAAGTTCACGACCTACCGGGGGCCGCGGATCGCACGATCCGCGGCCCCTGTCGCGTCCAGCCGAGCGAATGGATGCAAAAACCCCGGCCTCTCGCGAGACCGGGGTTTGATTGGTCGGAGTAGAGTGATTCGAACACTCGACCCCCTGCTCCCGAAGCAGGTGCGCTACCAGGCTGCGCTATACTCCGTCAGGGTGTCCGGCTGCGCCGAACCGCGGCTATATAGCCCTGCTTTCCTCGTGGTTCAAGCCAAGAAAGCGGCCCTTTCGGCCTTGGTTGCGCCCTCCCATCAAACCGTGTACCAACGCGCCTCGTTGGGGCGTCGCCAAGTGGTAAGGCAGCGGTTTTTGGTACCGCCATTCCTAGGTTCGAATCCTAGCGCCCCAGCCAGTTTCCTAGCGTAACACGACCAAAGCCAGCCCGCTGCACTGGGGGCCGGGCTGCCGAAATCACCAATCATCGGCCCCGCCTCACCCGATCGGGTTGTCGTCCTTTCCGGTTTGGCGCCAAAGTCGGACTCGAAGCGGCGGATGAAGTCGATCGAGGCGCCGGCCGTTGCGCTGGTTGGATCGACTTCAAGGTCGACCGAGACGCATTGCCGCCGCAGCTTCGAGGCTGTCGCACTCATGCCGTCAACGCACGTTTGATCCGTCAGAGATAAACACAGGAATCGAGCTGAACGAGCAGAGTGCGGCCGCGTCCGAACGGGGTGCCCGGCGGGCAAGTTCCCACACCTGCTCGAGCGAAACGCCTTCAGATACGTCCACCCTGTATCCCCTCAGTTTCCTGCAGACTTTCATCTGCGCGAGTCCATGGCAATAGTTCGAGGGCTACTTGGGACGCGCCAGCAGTCCAGGACCGGCCGAAAGGATTGAGCGAGATCAAGTCGCCTGCTCAGGCGATCTGGTTCTGCTGGTGGTGAATGAGGAGGCGCGATGCGCACACTGGTTCTCTACTACTCGAATACCGGCAACACGCAGAAGGTTGCCAAGCAGCTGGCCGCCCGGCTGGGCGCCGACCTCGCCGAAGTCACCTGCGGCGCCTATCTGCGCTGGTACGGGCCACTGGCGATGGCCTGGGACATCTTCACCCGCCACGCACCCAAGGTGGATGTCCTCGTTCCCGTTGGCGCCAGCTACGATGTCGTTGTGGTCGGTGGACCAGTCTGGGCCGCGCACGCCGCCCCGCCCATCCTGGCGCTCGCCAACCATCCATTAATGAAGTCGGCCTTCCCGGCTTTCTTCGTCACCTGCTCTGGCGACAGCCCGAAGTCGCCGCCGGAGCCGGCGGTGCAGGAGATGCGTCAAATGGCGAAGAGGCCGTGCCTCAGCTCGTGGATATTCCGGGCCAGAGATCTCGACCCCGGTCCGCTGGCAGCGGCGACGGAGCGGTTCGCACATACGATCGAGGTGGTGGCCGCAGATCATCTTGAATCTCGTACCGCGCGGCAGCCGTCACTCTGATGGCGGTGATCTTTCCTGTGGCGGGTGACGTCGAGGGTTGCTAGCCTTGTCCGAGCGCTTCCGGGGCATAGAGGCGTTCATGCCGCAAGCAACACTGAAGGACTGGCTTCCATACGCCGTCGTAGTCGGCCTCCTGCTGCTTGCCCTTGCAGTCAGGTTGGCTGCGCATCAGTTTGTCCCCACGGCCGTGGTTACGCTGTTCTTCGTGCCGGCAGTCCTGGTCGGCGCACTGATGGGCGGGCTGGCGGCGGGTCTCTTCGGAACTGCCCTCACTGTTATCCCCGTCTACTACCTCCTCACGTTGCGTGGCGACGATTCAGTCGCTCTCTGGACGAACGTGGCGTTGTTCGTCCTGGTCGGCATCATCATCGCGTGGGCGGGCGAGTTGCTTGCCCAGTCGCGCCGGAGTGCCACGGCGCGACAACGGACGCTGGAGACGCGAGAGGCACATGTGAAATCGATTCTTGATACGGTGCCGGATGCGACCGTTTCTATCGACCTCGAAGGTCGGATCACCTCATTCAATCGCGCGGCGGTCCGCCAGTTCGGTTACAGCGCGGATGAAGTCATCGGCAGGAATGTCAGCATGCTGATGCCCGAACCCTATCGCAGCCAGCACGACAGCTACCTTGCCAACTATCTCCGCACGGGCGAGCGTCGCATCATCGGCAGGGACCGCGTCGTGGTCGGGGAACGCAAGGACGGCTCCACCTTTCCCATGACCCTCGCCGTCGGCGAGACGAGGGCGCAGGACGAGGTCTTCTTCACCGGCATCATCCGGGACCTCACCGAGCGCCAGGAAAGCAAGGCCAAGCTGGACGCTGCACAATCGGAACTGGCGCGTCTGGCACGCCTCAATGAACTCGGCGAAATGGCCTCCACTCTGGCCCACGAGCTCAACCAGCCGCTCTCGTCCATCGCCAACTACGTGCAAGGCTGCATCATGCTGCTCGACCGTGGCGGCGATGACTTCCGGCCCAGGATGCACGGCGCACTGGAAGAGGTGACCAAGCAGTCGCTGCGGGCAGGTGACATCATCCGACACCTTCGCGAATTCGTCACCCGCGGCGACACCGAGAAGGGGCTGGAAGATATCAAGCGGCTGATCGAGGAAGCGGCCGGCTTGGCGCTGATGGGGTCTGGCGAGCTGGGCGTGCGCAGTAGCTTCCGTTTCGGCGCCGATACCGGTCTGGTTCTCGTGGACAGGATACAGATTCAGCAGGTCCTCACCAACCTGATGCGCAACGCCATCGAAGCCATGCGCGACACGCCCCGCAAGGAACTCACCGTCACCACCAAGCGGACGCCGGACGGCTATGTGAGCGTCTCGGTCTCGGATACCGGGCATGGCATCGCATCTGATATTGCAGAAAACCTGTTTCAGCCCTTCGTCACCTCAAAGGCAACGGGGATGGGCATCGGCCTCTCCATCTCCAGGCGCATCATCGAAGCCCATGGGGGCCAAATCTCCGCTTCCAATCAAACCGACGGCGGGGCAAAATTCATGTTTACTTTGCCAATTCATACCGGGACCTCTGATGCCTAACGTCCAGGTGGTCGTTCACATCGTAGATGACGAGGAGTCGGTACGCTCTTCGCTCGCCTTCCTTTTGGACATGGCCGGATATGCCGTTCGCACCCATGCCTCGGCCGGTGAATTTCTGGAGATCGCTGCCTCGATCACCAATGGCTGCCTTATCACCGACCTTCGTATGCCCGACATCGACGGCGTCGAACTGCTCAAGCGGCTCAACGCCATGTCCGCGATGTTGCCGACCATCGTGGTGACCGGGCACGGCGACGTGCAGATGGCCGTCGAGGCAATGAAGAGCGGCGCCATGGACTTCATCGAGAAGCCCTTCGACAAGGAAAGGATCATTGAGTCGATCCGCCGCGCCGCCGACTCGGCGGGCGCACAGTTCGAGCTCGAACAATCCCGTAGCCGCACCCAGGAAGCGATAAAGTCACTTAGTGAGCGGGAGCGGCAGGTGCTGGATGGGGTCGTTACGGGCCAGCCCAACAAGGTGATCGCCTTCGAGCTCGGGATCAGTCCCAGAACCGTCGAAGGCTATCGCGCGACCCTGATGGCCAAGATGCAGGCCAAGAACCTCGCCGAACTCATACGAATGGTTACGGACGCGCGCGCCGGCGGCTGAAGGTCGGCTTGATCTCGGACAAAGGAACACCGCCGGAATTCGGCGATATTGGGGTGAACGAACAGGCCCCGAAATGTCAAAAGTCCTTATCATCGCCCCGGGTTCCGATCTGCAGAAGTCGTTGCGGTTCGCGCTGGAGGCTGAGGGGCATTCGGTGGTGCTTCGGAATGGCTTCCACGATCCTCAGGGCATCCCCGACGACTTCGACTGTGCTATCCTCGACCATCACGCTGCCCAGGGGCACCTTGCCCTGGCCTCGGCGTTTGTCGAGACCGCGTCACCCGTAATCCTCCTCGCCAACACCGACACGCACCCATTGGCGGCGCACAGCTTCCGCTTCATCACCAAGCCCTTCCTGGGTCCAGCGCTGTCGAAAGCCGTCGGTGACGCTCTGGCGCGGCTCACCCCCACCAAATAGCGCTGTGAGGCCGACATGAAGATCAACCGGGACTGGCATGCCGAACACCCCATGCCCAAGAACGCGACCATCGAGCAGCGGCTCCACTGGCACCTCGCGCATGCGGCCAATTGCGCCTGTCGCGAGATGCCGTTGAGCATCCGAAAGGAACTCGAGGCGCGCGGCTGGGTCACGCCTACGGTCCGCAGCCTGCGCTGAGGCCTGGGGGGCGTCAGGACGTCAGCAGACGCTGTACCGGTTGGCGGATGATTGTTTTGAGCTTCGAAGCAGCCACCCGCCGCGGATCCGACAGATAAATCTCATGATGACGTCCGCTGGGCGCCAAGTCGTGCGCCGGCATGAACTCCTCGTGCATCCTCCGGATGGTCGGCGCTTCGGCGTCATAGGGACCGATATGGAGGATCTGCACGGCGAGTCCCTCATGGAAACGCTCCCACCGCAACGAGGCCGGTGGTACGCCGAGCTTGGTTTCGACCTTCTGCCTGGCGGCGTCGAACAGGCTCGGCGACACGAACTCGGGAACCATGATCATCTGCGTCCAGTACCAGCGGTCCTTGCGACGATTGACGAAGTCGGCCATGTCGTCCGCCCACCACAGGGCTTCGAGCGGTGGCACGACGTAGTCCTGGCCGCCGGCCTTGCTCTGGAACTTCAGCGTGTAGCTCAGCGAGTACAGCCAGCTCAGTCCCGCGGCATAATCAGCGGCCACATTGGGGTCGCCACGGCCGTCGACCATGATGAAGTTCAAGGGCGGAACATCGACGATCTCAAAAGCGGTTGCCTTCGGGCCGTAGAGCTCCGGCATGGTCTTGCGGACGTCGATCTTGGTCATGGCGGTCTCCATATTTGCTTGGGCTATCCGAGCCAGTTGGCGATCGTCAACCGAAGGCGACGAGCGGGCACGGAAGCGCCGATCGCGAGGCCCATGAGGGACCTCGCGACACCGCGTCCATTGGTTCTCTCGCCTCGCGCATCAGTGCATCCGGTCTTGCGCCCGGAACCAGGAGCGCGCCGATGCAACCAGTTGCGCATCGGTCGGGTGATCGCTGGGCTGCACGTCCCAGACGTGCCGGCCGATATCCGGATGATGCGCCTCGAGATAGGCCTTGAGCACGGTCTTGGCCTTTCCCGGCCCGACGATCAGGATTCCATCGGCCCGCTGCAGCTTCTCGGCGATCTCGGCGAGCATGCTATCGTCCATTTCGATCGTCCCGAGACCGACATGGTTGGCGCGCCGATGCAGGTGGTGTGCCGGCCGCCCGTCGTCGATCCGGGTGGTCTCCACCTCCTTGGATGTGAGCTCGAAGATCTTCGCTTCGCGCTGATCGATCCAGACGCAGGTGTGGTAGCTCATGTGCTTCTCCTGAAGGGGCTCGGTCAAATGGCGTGCGGTAAGGGCGACGGGCTGGTTGGATCGAGCTCGGTACCACCACGGCGGAGCACGCTGATCCTCGCCAGCGCGCCGAAGCCGAAAGCGAGGAGCGCCAAGGTGGCCAGCCAGCCGATGAACGGCACCATGCCGACGAGGCCGGCCAGCACGACCGAGACAACCAGCACGCCGACGCGCTTGAGGTTGGTGTCGACGGGGATCATGGCCTTCGCCACCCGCCTGCCAAGCAGATAGGTGCCGAAGAGGTAAGCGAGGGCGCAGGCGAGAACGACGAATACCAGCACGAACGGCAGCAGAAAGATGCCGATCATCGTGAGAGCGAAGACCGGAACCAGCCCGATGGTCGCGGCAAAGCCCAGGACCCCGAGACCGAAGGTCCGCAGTGAGCGGGGCTCCGATGCTGCCTCGAGCGCCGCGGTGGTGCGGCCCCCCAGTGTGATAAACAATAAGCCCACGACGCAGAGAACCAGCCACCACGCTCCAGTGGCCCAGACGAATGGCCAAGCGCTCTTAACCACGTGTTCCGCAGTTTTGCCGGCCTCACCGGCATAATCGGGAGCCACGAGTTGGGTGAACGTCACCTGGTTCGGCTGGGCAACCGTCGCCGGCACCGCGATTTCCTTCGGCGCCTGGATGATGACCTTGCCCGCGATCTTCGCCGCCGGCCCAAAGACGATGTTCTCGCCAAAGAAGTTGAGGTCCCCCGCCACCGGTGCGTCGAGGGTCAGCGTCTGCGCGGTGATCAGCGCCGAACCGTTGATCGGCGCTGAGAGCGTCACGCTTGCACCGGCAAGACGCGTGTTCCCAGCGACCGATGCATCGGGGCGCACGGCGATGGTATTGCCGAAGGCAGTGACGTCGCCGCCGACAGTGTTGGTGACGTTTACCGACGAGCCTGCGGCGTAGAGATCGCCACCCACCGGTGCATCTGTCGAAACGTTGAAGCCCGCGAGGTGGGCATCTCCGGTGACCGGTGAGCCCAGGCGCACGTCATAGCCGGCCACGAACGCATCACGCTCGACTGGCGACGCCACGCCCGCAGCTTGCCCCGCGACATACTGATCTCCCCCGAACGAGAGCCGCGCCTCGTCCGCGAGAACCGCATCGGCTCCAGCGAGGATAATGAAGGGGAGAAGAAGTCGGACCGATAACCTCATGGAAGCCTCCTGTTGAGGTGTTGCCCAAATGGAATGGTCACTGCGCCACGTAGCCGCCGTCGACCAGGTGGTAACTGCCGGTGATGAAGGCGGCCTCATCGGAGAGGAGGAAGCTCGTCAGCGCGGCAACCTCCTCGGAGGTGCCGAGTCGACCCATCGGATGCAGCCCGCGCACATAGGCGAGGGCGGCCTCGTCGAGATTCTTGGAGAGCAACGGCGTGTCGATGAAGCCAGGTCCGATCGAATTGATGCGGATGCCGTGTTTGGCATATTCCATCGCCGCGACTTTGGTCAGGCCGACGATGCCGTGCTTGGCGGCGACATAGGCCGGCGCATTGGCAAAACCGACGCTGCCAAGGATCGAGGCCATGTTGACGATCGCGCCGCCACCCGACGCGACGATCGCGGGAATTTCATAGCGCAGCCCGTAGAAGACGCTGCTGAGATTGATGTCGATCACCTTATGCCAACCATCGAGGGGGTACTCGCCAGTAGGGGACGAGGGGCCGCCGATGCCGGCATTGTTGACCGCCAGATGCAGCCCGCCATACGTCCGCTTGGCGGTCTCCACCAGGGCCTCGACTTCGACCGCGTCGGCAACGTTGACCTCGGTGACCGTCGCTTTGCCACCTGCGGCCTTGATCTTCCCGGCGACGTCGTCCGCCCCCTTCATGTCGAGATCGGCCAGGACCACGCTCGCGCCATCGCGGGCCAGTGCCTTGGCAATGGCCGCGCCGATGCCCGATGCAGCCCCGGTGACGATCGCCACCTTGCCTTTGAAGTTGTAAGCCATCGCAACCTCCTCACGCCGGCACGAAGTCTGAGCCGAGGAAGTAGGGCCACAGCACGATGCCGAGCAGACCCATAAGGAAGTCGAGCTTGAGATAGCCGATACTGAAGAGCCACCCCGCAAACCAAAGCGCCCCAAGTGACGTATGCTGTGTGATCTGGATGCGTTCCATCTCGAGCTCCCGTGAGTAACGGTGCGAGCTAACACCTGCTGCACACGGGTTCCCATTGATCTTCGTCAATCAACTCCGCCGGCAACAGCCGGCCGTCGACAGGGCTCGAGCGGATTGATGGGCATCAATGTCACGGGGTCTCCGCATGCCTAGGGTCCACACCATGTCCAGCTGGGCGTGGCGCTCCACCGAGGTGCGCGATGCGAGGACGGGAGGTGAGAGATGTCAGTTACGGCAAGAACACAGGCGGGAGCCAATGGAGAGGCCAAGGCGCCGCCAAGGGGATCGAACATCGAGCCCTTGCGGCCGATTCCCGGGCAGGGTCGCATCAGGACGGGCGACCGTGTTGCTGCGACCGCCGTCGTTGAGCTGCTTGCGAACCGCGACGATCGGGTGTTCGTCACTGTCCGCTTCGAGGGCAGCCCGACCCCCGTCGTTCTCGACTCCATGTGGACCAATTGTCCGATCTGCGACCTCGAGGTCGGAGCAACCGTCCAACTGGAGGGAACGCTGAAGGGGGTGAACCACGGCGGCGACGAGAAATGGGATAGCTTCTCGGTGCTCTTTGATGGCCTCGGCCACGCCGTCGCCGTGCCCATGAGCCAGGTCAGTCCTCTGCTCTGACCTCACGATCCTCCGGGTACCCGGTTGCCGATCGCAGCAGCGAGACCACCTCTTCGTCGGTGGTCTGGCTGAAGTCACGATAGTGCTGGCCGACGGCAAGGAACGGTTCCGGCGTCGCGAGGCACACGACGTCGTCCGCCAGTTGCCGCATCTCCACAATGGCACTCGCCGGCGCGACCGGCACGGCGAGCACGAGGCGCTTCACGTCCATGTCGCGCAGCCCCATGAGCGCGGCCTTCACCGTGCCGCCGGTGGCTATGCCATCATCGACCAGCACCACCGTGCGGCCGGCCAGGTCAGGGGGCGGCCGCCCGCCTAAATAAGCACGGCGACGGCGTTCCAGTTCTTCGAGCTGCCGCTTCGTCTCTGCCTCGATATAGGCGGGCGACGGCCTGAGGAAGGCTACCGCATCCTCGTTGAATACCGTGCGCGGGTTAGCGCCGTCGGTGATAGCGCCGATGCCATATTCCGAGTGTCCGGGGGCTCCAAGCTTGCGGACGAGCATCAGGTCGAGCGGCGCGTGCAACGCCATGGCGACCTCATGCGCCACTGGCACACCACCGCGCGGCAGCGCCAGGATGATGGGATCGCTGAGCGCAAGGCCCTTGAGTACCCCTGCCAGCTGCTGCCCGGCGTCACGGCGGTCTTCGAACAGGGCTCGCCCGCTCGCCCACATCAGTCGTCAGACTTGTGCTCTGGCTTGCCCTTGCGCTTGGTCGAAGCCATCTTGTCGAGCTCCTTCTCGCTCATCGACTTGTACATCGATTTGGAGGGACCCTTCAGTTCGCTCACCTTGGTGTCCCCACGCTTGGCCGACAACGCGGCACCAGCGGCTTTCTGTTGTGCAGCGGATTTGGCAGGCATTTCGATGATCTCCATCAATCGTTCGATCTCTGGATAAAACCCTTTGGCGGAGGGTCCGTTCCGGCTACTGCCTTGCCGCCTCGCCGAACGCCCGGAACAGCGCCGCGGACGGCGGGTCAGAGGCGAACCAGTATTCCGGGTGCCACTGCACGCCAAGCACGAAACGCTTCCCGGGCACCGACACGGCCTCGATCGTCCCGTCCTCGGCCCTGGCCTCGACGGCCAACCCCTCGGCAAGGCGGTCGATCGCCTGTCGATGCAGCGAGTTCACTTCGATGCGGTCTGCCCCTACGATCTTCGCCAGTGCGCCGGCCGGCGTGATCGCAATCTCGTGCGCCAGCCCGTAGCGCTCGTCCTGGCTCTCGCTCGGCCTGGCGCGATGGTCGGCCCGCTCGGGCAGCGTCTGAATGTCGTTCGCCAATGTGCCGCCCAGCGCCACGTTGAGCTCCTGCATGCCGCGGCAGATGCAAAAGAGCGGCAGGTCGCGCCCCAGTGCGGCGTTGATCAATCGAAAATCAGCTACGTCCCGGCGCCGGTCGAACGGACCATGTCCTTCCGTCTCCGGTGTGCCGTAGGCGCTCGGATGCACGTTCGAGCGCGCCCCGGTGAGCACCACGCCATCCACCCGCCCGAGCAGCGCTTCTAGATCGGTCTCGAGCGCCGGGAGCCCAAGCGGAATGGCCCCCGCACCTTCCGCCACGGCGTGCAGATAGGTCTCGGGCACGGCGTGCCAGCTGTAGCCATCCGCGATGCGTACGTCGCTGGAGACGAGAATGATCGGTGCCATCAGATCCCCAGTCGGTCGCGGAGATCGTACCAGAGCGCGCCGAGCATGGTGAGGGGAACGCGGAAGGTATGGCCTCCGGGGAAGGGCAGGTAGGGTAGGCTCGACCATACGTCGAACCGCTCGCTGAGCCCCGCTACCGCTTCCGCCAGCACAACGCCGAGCAGATGCGTGGTAGTGACGCCATGACCGCTGTCGCCGTGCGAGAAATAGATCTGCGGGCTGAGGCGTCCCACATGCGGAATGCGGCTCAGCGTCAGCGCGAACTGCCCGCTCCAGGCGAACTCGATGCCGACA
>DATCRS010000329.1:0-2164 GCA_036568845.1 Devosia sp.
CCGTGTGCTCGGTCAGCAAGCTCCGGCAGCAGCGCCTGCCGCGCCTCCGGCAGGCGAGCGTCCGCGCCGCTTCGGCAACCGCATCCACAATGGCATCTATTACTTCTCCGGCACGGGATCGAACGACGGCTACGGCAAGGAAGACCACATCACCGTCACCGATCCCTTTGAGAAGCACGTCACGCGCTCGATGGACGCTCTGAAGAAGTCGCTCGAGCGCGCGGGCTCGAACATGGACAGCATCCTTAACATGCAGGTGTTTATCTGCCTGCCCCATGCCGATTCCATACCCATGCCGACCGGCAGCGCGAAGTTCGCTTCGTACAAGGAGCACTACGAGGCGCTGAACAAGATCTACGGCACGTATTTTTCGCAGGGCAAGGCGCCTTCGCGGGCGTTTATGGCGGTGGAGTGGATCCCGGGCGACTCGCTGGTAGAGCTGGTGGGCAGCGCGCTGGTGGTGAACCCGCAGCCTGAGGCTCCTGCCACGCCCTCCACGCCAAAGCCTCCTGCGGGAGTTTAAAGTTTAAGAAGACCACTGAAAGGGAAATCCGGTTATGAGTTTGAAGTCTGGTTTTAATCGTCGGTCGTTCCTCTCCACGCTGGGAGCAGCGACGGGCAGCCTGTTCGCTCCGAAGGCGGCGCTAGCCGAAAAGAAGATGAAGGACGAGAAGCATGGCGTCGACGGTCATGCGATCGTGCCTATCACCAAGGGCCTCGGCTCGACCGGCAACGTCTACGCGGAGCTGGGCGTGACGCCGCTGGTGAACATCGTCGGCACGGTGACCGTCATCGGCGGCTCGGTGATGAAGCCCGAGGTCATGGAGCTGATGCGCCAGGGCAACGAGCACTTCGTCATGATCAACGAGCTCGAGGTTGCCGCCGGCAAGTGGCTGCAGAAGACCTGTAAGCTGCCCGAGGGCTACACCGGCCTCGTCACCGGCGGTGTGGCGGCGGGCATCGTGGTCGCCTACGCCGGTATGCTCACCGAAGATCTCGAGCCTCGCATGGTCGCCTGCCCGGACCTCACCGGCTTCCCCAAGACCGAGGTCATTATCCAGAAGGCGCATCGCAACAACTTCGATCACCAGGTCCGTCAGACGGGCGTGAAGCTGGTCGAGGTGGTCACCAAGGAAGAGATGATCGCTGCGATCAACGAGAAGACGCTGGCGATCCACTTCATCAACATCCAGTCCGACCAGGGCCAGGTCTCCGGCCCCGAGATCATCGAAATCGCCCGGGCGCACAACATCTACTGCTTCAACGATGCCTCGGCCGACGTTCCGCCGAAGGAGCGCCTGTGGGAGTATCCGGCGCAGGGCTGGGACTTCGTCGCCTTCTCGGCAGGCAAGGACATCTGCGGCCCGCAGTCGGCCGGCTTCCTCTTCGGCAAGGAGAAGCTCATCCGCTGGGCGCAGATGAACATGAGCCCGCAGGAGAACCGCATCGGCCGCTCCAGCAAGGTGGGCAAGGAGCAGATCTTCGCCGCTCTGAAGGCGATGGAGCTCTTCGTCGAGCAGGACTTCGACGAGGTCATCAAGAGCTACGACGCACGCGCCGAGGTGATTACCAAGGCGATTGCGAAGTTCGGCGTCACCGCGCAGCCGCGCCAGTTCAATCCGCAGGCACTCGGCAACGTCACGCCGCACTATAGCTGGAAGATCGACCAGACGAAGCTGAAGATCACGGCTCCCGAGGTCATGCACCAGCTGGCGGAGACCAAGCCCGTCGGCATCGGCAGCCTCAACGCTGACGCCGCCGGTATGCGCGGGCGCAACCCGGATGCTCCAGCGCGTCCGCAGCAGCGCCGCCGCCGCGAGCAGGACCCGGCAGTCTTCGGCTTCCCGATGTGGCAGTTGAAGGAGGGCGAGGACAAGTACATCGCCAACCGCCTGGTGGAGATCTTCTCCGCCGCTCCCAAGGCATAAAAGACAAAAACGAACTGGGTGGATAAAGCCGGGTGCGCTATGCGCGTCCGGCTTTTTTATCAGGCAGGTTCGCGCTCGCGTGGCGCCGAGCGACTGTGTAGTGACGCATAGCTTTTCGTGTATTAACACGGATGGTTTCGCGGACAGCGAACGGGCTAAGCTTCCATTCGTAAGCAGGATTGAGTCCGCTTCTGCGGGACCGGCGCCTGCTGCGAGCGAGGTGCGTCCTGCCGGAG
>DATCRS010000330.1:0-3140 GCA_036568845.1 Devosia sp.
CGTCGACATGGTTGGCGGCAGCGAGGTAGCCGCGGATGCGTTCCGCGTGCCGCGGGTCGGTATCGACGAGGATGATACGGCCGCCTTCGGAGTTGATCGAGTCCATCGCGCGCATGGCATCTTCGATGGCGATCTCCTGGCCGGTCTTGGCGCGAGAGCGCAACTCGTCGGTCAGGGCTTTGAGCCGCACCAGGCTTTTGACGCGCGCCATCAGCTGGATATCGTCGACCGGCTTGGTGAGGAAGTCGTCGGCGCCGACTTCCAGGCCGCGCACACGGTCCGAGGGCTGGTCGAGCGCCGTGATCATCAGCACGGGGATGTGGGCGGTGTGCTCGTCGGACTTCAGCCGCTGGCAGACCTCGAACCCGTCCATCTCCGGCATCATCACGTCGAGCAGGACGATGTCGATGTCCTGCTCATCGCAGATGGCAAGGGCCTCGCGACCGGACGAGGCCGTGACGACCTCGAAATATTCCGCCGTCAGGCGCGCCTCGAGCAGGCGCACATTCGTCGGAATGTCGTCAACGATCAGCACACGTGCCGTCAAAGACCGTTCGCCCCCGCGATTTCGGGAAAAGTGCCCGGATTCCAGCTAAATAGCCGGACCAATGTACTGGGCAATGGTTTCCAAAAAGTGAGGCACGGAGATGGGTTTGGAGATGTATCCCTCGCAGCCGCCTTGCCGGATCCGTTCCTCGTCCCCCTTCATGGCGAAGGCGGTGACGGCGATGACGGGGATCGAGGCGAGCTCGTCGTCTTCCTTGAGCCACTTGGTCACCACCAGCCCGGAAACTTCAGGCAGCTGGATGTCCATGAGGATCAGGTCGGGGTGATGGGCGCGGGCGAGGCCGAGCGCCTCCATGCCGTTGCGGGTCTGGATGATGTTGTAGCCGCGGGATTCCAGAAGGTCGTTGAAGAGCTTCATGTTGAGCTCGTTGTCTTCAACGATCATGACCGTCTTGGGCATCAGACCTGCTGTTCCGCCCCGGATTCCCGCAAGGGCACTGTGTTCTGCCTGAACGGTGCAGTAACATCAATGCATTTCCAAACCCTGAAGCGAGTCCCGCCGTGCCCGGCCTGAAACCCGATCCACTTACGCCGAAAACACTGGCCGATCTGTGCCTTAGCCACCTGGCCGAGAACCCGGAACAGCTCGGCGAGTTCATGGTGCAGACCGGCTATTCGCCCGATGCGGTCCGCAAGGCCGCGGGCAGCGATTCCTTTGGGCGCGGACTCATCGACTATTTCGCCCAGAACGAACCGCTGCTCATGGCGCTCTGCGCCAACAACCGCATCTCGCCCGAAAGCTTCATGCGCGTCTGGGCCAAGCTCAACCCGGCGGGATGACGCTTGCCGCTCCTGCAGATCCTCTGCCGCAACTGCTTTGCCACCGCGACGGGCCCGGCGAAGCCCGACCGTTGCGCCCGATGTGGCTCTCCCCGCATGCTGGCGCATGAGGAGCTGTTCTCGCTGTCGACCGCTCATGTCGATTGCGACGCATTCTATGCCTCGATCGAAAAGCGCGACGATCCGAGCCTCCTCGACAAGCCGCTGATCATCGGCGGCGGCGTACGTGGCGTCGTCTCCACCTGCTGCTACATCGCCCGCCAGTTCGGCGTCCGCTCGGCCATGCCGATGTTCACGGCGAAGAAGCTCTGCCCCGACGCAGTGATCATCCCGCCCAACATGGAAAAATATGTCGGGGTCAGCCGGCAGATCCGGGCCATCATGGACACGCTGACCCCGCTGGTCGAGCCGCTCTCCATCGACGAAGCCTTCCTCGACCTCGCGGGCACCGAGACCCTCCACAAGTCGCCACCTGCCGTCACCTTGGCCCGCTTCGCAAAGCGCGTCGAGGATGAGATCGGCGTCACCATTTCGGTGGGGCTCTCGCATAACAAGTTCCTCGCCAAGACCGCTTCCGACCTCGACAAGCCGCGCGGCTTCGCCGTCATCGGCAAGGGCGAGACCCTCTCCTTCCTCGCCGCCCAGCCGGTGAGCCTCATCTACGGCGTCGGCAAGGTCTTCACCGAAACCCTCCGCCGCGACGGTTTTGAGACCATCGGCCAGCTTCAGGAGGCCGATCCCGCTGATCTCGTGCGCCGCTACGGCGATTCCGGCGCCCGCCTGGCGCGTCTCTCCCGCGGCGAGGATTCGCGGACGGTCAATGTTGACGGCGAGATGAAGACCGTCTCGGCCGAGACCACCTTCAACACCGACCTCGCGGGCTTCGATGCGCTCGCCACCGAGCTCCTCGCCCTCTCCGAGCGGCTTTCCGGGCGGCTCAAGTCCAAGGGCATCACCGGCGACACCGTGACGCTGAAGCTCAAATCGGCGGGATTTCGCTTGCGCACGCGCGCCCGGCATCTGATGATCCCGACGCAGCTTGCGAATGTGCTCTACGAGACAGGGTTGCAGCTTCTCGCCCGCGAGGTCGACGGAACTGCCTTCCGCCTGATCGGCATTGGCGTTTCCGGCATTTCGGAGGCCAAAGGGGAAGATCCGGTCGACCTGCTCGAGCCGCAAATCGCCCGCAAGGCAGCAGCGGAGCGGGCGATGGACCGGGTGCGCAACCGCTTCGGCGAGGACGCAGTCATTCGCGGCAAGCTCTACGACCGGGTGAAGGCCCGGGCGGCACGGAAAAGAGAACAAGAAGGTGAGCCTAAATGACGACGCCCCTCGATAAGCTCCGCGAGTACGGCTACGAGCTGCCTCCGGCCAAGCCGCCGGCCGCGAGCTATTCGCCGGTCACCCGGACGGGCAACATCATCTATGTCTCGGGCCAGATTTCCTCGAACGAGAACGGCGTGGTGCAGGGCCGGCTCGGCGACAACATGAACGTCGTCCAGGGCTCCAATGCCGCCGAGCTCTGCGCCGTCAACATCCTTGCCCAGGTCTTTTCCGCCGGCGGCGTCCCGCTCGAAGAGATCAAGAAGGTCTTAAAGCTCACCGTGCTCGTCGCCTCGACCCCGGAGTTCACCGAGCATCACCTCGTCGCCAACGGCGCCTCGAACCTCCTCATCGGCGTGCTCGGCGACAAGGGCCGCCACGCCCGTGCGGCATTCGGCGTCGCCGCCCTGCCCCTCGGCGCGGCGGTGGAAGTCGAGGCCATCATCGAGGTCTGACGATTTGTTCCGGGC
>DATCRS010000331.1:0-2025 GCA_036568845.1 Devosia sp.
GAACACCCGCGCTGCGACGGCACCCGCCGCGGCGCAAATCCCAAGGCGCGGGTCTTACCCACGCGACCGGATCTGATCCCTGTGATCGTTGATGGGGCCATAGCTCAGTTGGGAGAGCGCTTGAATGGCATTCAAGAGGTCGTCGGTTCGATTCCGATTGGCTCCACCAAATCCAAACCCCGGCTCGTGCCGGGGTTTTGTGTTTTTGGGCCGGTGCGGCATAATAGCCGCATGACGATCACCCTCGATATCTCCGACGAACTGAAGGCTCGTGTCGACGCAATTGCCGCGCGTTCGAGCCTTTCGCCATCCGAGGTCATTGCGGATGCGCTTGAGCATGGCCATTCCCTCGAATGGCAGGAACAGTTCCTCGACAAGGTGGCCGCGGGTGAAGCCGAGGCCGATCGCGGCCAGTTCGTCTCCGACGACGAGCTGGCGAAGGTCGTCAGCAAATACCGCCCCGCTTGATGCGGGTCGTCTGGACCCCGTCAGCGCTTTCAAATCTCGACGAGATTCAGGACTACATCGCTCAGGACAGTCCAGCGGCGGCCTATCGCGTCATTCTCGAATTGACGACGCGGACGCGGATCAATCTCGGCGACTATCCGCTGATGGGTCGGACCGGCCGTTCCACCGGAACGCGCGAGCTCGTCTTCCCTGACCTGCCATACATCGTGGCGTACCGCGTCACGGAGAAGGTAGAGATACTTACCGTGGTTCACACAGCACGGGATTGGCCGGAGGACTTCCCCGGCGAGGTATGATGCGGGACCCGCTTCACCCCTTTCCAACCGGTTAACACCCCCTCACCGCGTTCAGTGCAAATTTACCGCACCGAGCGGCAATCGTGCGGTCTCGCATTGTGGCCATTGCCTCGTCACAGATCAGCCAGACTTCGCCAGCACCTCTCGCCGCAGCTGATTTGCCTAAGGATATCAAACATGTCTCCCTATTCGCGACGCGGGCTCACGGCCCGCTGGGCCACGCCCGCCGACGCCTTCGCCATCGCCCGCATCGCCTTCGCCTCCGGCCATGGCGCCTGCCCGGCGAGTCCGGTGCAGGCGCGCGCCACCTATGATGCGGCGGTGGCCGATGGCGCGGCGTACCTGGTCGCCGATTTCGGCGGCATCCTTGCCGGTGTCGGCGTGCTCAAGGGCGACGAGGTCGAGTTCTGGGTGCCGGAGCGCTTCATCGATCTGCATGTCGCCGAAACCCTGCTCGCCGCCATCGACGACTGGCGCGCCGGCGGGGCGCGCCTGGCGTCCTAGCCGCCATCGCGGTTGAGGCACGACGGCGCCCCATCGCCTCCCTCCCCCTTGAGGGGAGGACCGAGGGAGGGGGTTGTGCAGCAAACGCCGTGCCTGTGGCTTAACCCCCTCCCCCAAACCCCTCCCCTCAAGGGGGAGGGGAGCGAGAGGCCTGGTGCGCTAGGCCTAGCGTCTCCATCAGCTCCCGGGCGGCGGCGGCGCCGGCGCGGTTGGCGCCGATGGTCGAGGCCGAGGGGCCATAGCCGACGAGGTGCACGCGCGGCTCTCGAGCCACCTGCGTGGCCAGACGCCCGGTCATGGTGATGCCGCCCGTCTCCTCACGCAGCAGCAGCGGCGCCAGGTGGTCGAGCGACGAGCGGAAGCCGGTGCACCAGAGGATCACGTCGATCCGTTCCTCGCGCCCGTCGGCCCAACGCAGGCCGGTCTCGGTGATCTCGCTGAACATCGGCCGCCGCCGCAGCACGCCACGCTCTTGCATCGCCTGGATCCGCGGCGTCATCCTGAGGCCGGTGACGGAAACCACCGAGGTCGGCGGCAGCCCTGCCCGCACCCGATCCTCGACCATCTTAACCGCTGCCCGGCCGGCCTCCTCGTCAAAAGGCGCGTCGGTGAAGACCGGCTCGCGCCGTGTCACCCAGATTGTCTCGGTAATGCGCGAAATCTCGTCCAGCAGTTGAATGGCCGAAATGCCGCCGCCGACGATCACCACCCGCTGCCCGGCAAAATCATCGGCCCGGCGATAGTCGCGGGTGTGCGG
>DATCRS010000332.1:0-2110 GCA_036568845.1 Devosia sp.
CCTCTGGTCGGGACCTACCGGACCAAGGACGACCGTCACGTCCAACTGATGATGCTGCAACTCGACAAGTTCTACCCGGAGACGATGCACGCCATCGGCCTGCCCGAACTGATCGACGACCCGCGATTCGCTGATCCGGCAGCGCGATTCGCCAACCGTTGCGAACTCATCGCGCTCATGGATGAGGTGTTCGCCCAACGCACGCTTGCCGAGTGGCGCGAGCAGTTGGCCGGGATATCGGGCGCCTGGGGCGTGGTACAGACGCCGGCCGAACTGTGTCACGACCCGGCTGTCGCCGCAAACGGCTATGTTGCAAGCACAACCACGATGAACGGTGCGCCGTACGCGTTGCCCACCAATCCCGTCCAATTCGACGAACAAGCGGTGGTCCCCCCGGGAGCCCCAGAACACGGTCAGCATACCGAGGAGGTGTTGATGGACGCCGGCCTCGATTGGGACACCATCATGAATTACAAAGAGACCGGGGCAATACTGTGAGTCCTACTGCACCGCAGGCTGTTTCGGGAGAATCTCTGGAATTCGATCCCTTCTCGGAAGATTTCTTCAACGGGGCATTCGACACCTACCGGCGGCTTCGCGACGCGGCCCCGGTGTACTACAGCGCGAAGTGGAATTTTTGGGCTCTCACCCGCTATGACGATGTCGCCCCGGCGACCAAGGATCACGAATTGTTCTCGTCGGCCAAAGGCGCGACATTGGACATGGTTCAGGCTCATGACGACGCCATACCGCTGCCCAAGGTGATTATCTCGATGGACCCGCCCGAACATCAGAAGATGCGCAGACTGGTCAGCAACGTGTTCACCCCGCGCGCGATCGCCGCGCTGGAGGGCATGGTCCGCGAGAAAGTCTACGAACGCATCGAGGCACTCGATCCCTCGTCGTTCGATGTGGTGGCCGACTTTTCGGCGCTTTTTCCGAACGAGGTCATCACGACCATGCTGGGAGTGCCGAAGGAGGATCGCGACCAGATCCGACGCTGGCTCGATCTCTTGCTCGAGCGACACCCCGGCGAGATCGCCACCACCGCAGCAGGCCGGGACGGTTCGATCAAGACAGGGCTCTATTACTACGATCTCGTGCAGCAGCGCCGTGCTGAGCCTCGCGACGACATGATCAGCCGGCTCATCGAGACCGAAGTCGAGCGCGACGGCCAGGTCGAGAAGCTCACCGACATCGATATCACCGGTTTTGCCACCATGCTCGGGGGAGCGGGCGCGGAGACCGTGACCAAGCTGGTCGGCAATGCGATGGTGGCCTTCGCCGATTTCCCCGACCAGTGGAAGAAGCTGCGTGACGACCGCAGCAAGATACCCGCAGCGATCGAAGAGCTGTTGCGCTACGAGGCGCCCTCCCAATATCAGGTCCGCACGGCGACCCGGGATGTCACATTGCACGGCACCACAATTCCCGAGGGCAGCGCGGTGTTACTCGTCACCGGGTCGGCGACACGCGACGAGCGGATGTTCCCGGACCCCGATCGGCTCGACATCGAGCGAGAACGCAAGATGGGGTTCAACCTGGCGTTCGGATACGGCGTGCACAGCTGTCTGGGTGCGGCGCTGGCCAGAATGGAAAGCCGGATCGCTCTCGAAGCGCTGCTCGATCTCGTTCCCGAATTCGAAGTCGAGCGCAGCGGGCTACGCAGGGTGGCGATGTCCAACGTGTGCGGATGGTCGAATGTGCCGATACGCAAGGTAGGTCGAGGATGACCACTGATCGCGTCGCTCTGCACCGCAGGATCGCTCACGCAAAGTGGGAAGCCTATGCAAAGGCGCCGGAGGCCAGAAAAATCAGCTACGGCGACGAGTGGATCTACGCTCCCGATGCCGTCATGATGTGCCCGCTGTTCAACGGTGGTTCTGAAAGTCGCATGGCCGACTTGGCTTCGGAGGAAGTCCTGGCGGCGATGCAGAACTTCGCGCCTGACGGAGACATGCTCACCTGCGAGTTCCGCATGTGGTGGAAGCACATGCCCGACTTTCGTATCGTCACACCGTTCGACTGCGTTGCCGCCGAATGGGGGTTCGCAGTCCGCGACACCTACGCGGGAACGCTGGCCGATGGGACCGTGCTCACTCTTCATGAG
>DATCRS010000333.1:0-3668 GCA_036568845.1 Devosia sp.
ACCCTACCAAGGTCGGCGCGCCGCATCCGCAGCTCGCCCGGCCGGACCTCCTGGGCGACATGGTGACGGCGCTGGGCGCGGCCGATATCGAATGCCCGATCTACATCTCGGTGCAGTGGGACGAGCGCAATGCGCGCCTCCATCCCGAGTGGCGGGTGCGCGCCGCGGTCAAGAGCCGCTTCGATCCCGATCAGCTGCAGGCGGGCTGGCACACGCTCTGCCTCAACCACAAGGCCTATCGCGACGAGCTGCTGGAACAGGCACGCGAAGTGGCCCGCAACTATGAGACGCCGGGCATCTTCTTTGACATCGTGCTGACGCCGGACTGCGTCTGCGCCGAGTGCCTCGCGTCCATGGCCGAACACGGCCTCGACCCCGAAAATCCGGCCGACCGGCTGAAGAACGACGAGTGGGTGAACGAGCGCTTCCGCCGCGAGACCAGCGAGGCGTTGCGCGCCGAGTTCCCCGGGCTCCGCATCTTCTACAATTGCGGCCACATCCACAAGCAGGGGCCGCAGCGCTTCGCCACCTACAGCCACCTCGAGCTTGAAAGCCTGCCGACCGGCGGCTGGGGCTACGACCACTTCCCCTCTAGTGCCCGCTATGCGGCGACGCTCGGCTTCGATTTCGTCGCCCATACCGGAAAGTTCCACACCAGCTGGGGTGAGTTCGGTGGCTTCAAGCATCCCGACGCGCTGGAATTCGAAGCCGCGCAGATGGTGGCGCTGGGTTCGAAATGCCTCGTCGGCGACCAGCTGCATCCCGATGGCTCGATCAACCCCGACACCTATGCGTCGATCGCGCCCGCTTATGCCCGCATCGAAAAGCTCGAGCCTTATCTCGAAGGGGCGCGGCAGGTGTCGGACATCGCCATCCTCACCGCCGAGTACTTCCACCCGGTCGGCGCCCGCAACAACCACAGCGACGACGGCGCAGCGCAGATGCTGCAGGAGCTCAAGCTCCCCTTCGACGTCGTCGATCCGTCGGCTACGTTCGAGACCTACAAACTGCTGATCCTCCCTGACGACATCCCCGTGGATGCCGAGCTCGCTGCCCGCCTAACGGCCTACACCCGGCAAGGCGGCAAGCTCATACTCACCGGCAAATCCGGCCTCAACGGAGACGGCAGCTTCGCGGTGGATGCCGGCATCCGCAGCGCCGGGCCGGTGGCGTTCAACCCATCCTATCTCCGCGCCGCCCGCAATCTCGACGCTGGTCTCACCGAAAGCCCCTTCGTCATGTATGGCGTGGGCGAGGCGATTACTGCCGACGGCGCCGAGGTCCTCGCCGAGATCGGCCCCTCCTACTTCAACCGCAGCTACAAGCACTTCAGCTCGCACCAGCACGCGCCCGACGACCCGAATGCACCTTCGCTTGGCGCCGCGGTCACGCTGAAGGGCGGCATCGGCTACATCGCCTACCCGATCTTTGCCATGTATCACGCCATGGGGCAGCCGCTGTACAAGTACCTCGTGCGCGGCCTCATCGACCGGCTGCTGCCGAGCCGCGCCATCGTCACCGACCTGCCGTCATCCGCCCGTGCCACGCTCACCCGGCAGGCCGAGCAGAAGCGGCACATACTCCACATGTTCTATGGCGCCCCACAAATCCGTGGGAAGGCGGTCCCGGACGTCCACCAAGGCGGCGTGCGGGTGATGGAAATGATCGAGGATATCCCCACCCTCGGGCCGGTCACGGCGTCGGTCCGCTTGCCCCGCTCGCCGACCCGAGTCTATGACGCGCTGACGGGCGCGGACGTGCCCTTTACCAATGGCGGCGACCGGGTGGAAGTGCGGCTCCCAAGCCTTCGCATTCACGCAGCGCTGGTTTTCGAGGGCACAGTGTGACCGATACCGACGAGAGCGACGGCAGCAGCCGCAAGCGGCAGGCCACCATTGTCGAGGTGGCCGAGAAAGCTGGCGTCGCCATCGGTACCGTGTCGCGCTACCTCAACGGCCATCCGGTGCGGCGCAGCAACCGCGACCAGATCGAGCGCGCGATCAGCGAGCTCGGTTATCGCCGCAACGCCATTGCGGCGGCAATGAAGGGCGACCTGACCAACACGGTCGGCTTCCTCGTGCCCTTGCTCAGCGAGTTCCACGCCTCCGTTCTCGACAATCTCAGTCATGCCATGCGGCGGGCAGGGCGGGCGCTCATCACCTACAGCCATGCCGCTGAATCCCGGTCCGTCTCCGAGGCACTCGACTTCTTCGCCGCCCATCGCGTCGATTGCCTGGTGATGGACGGCCGCGCCGATGTCGACGACCGCATCGAGGAGCTGATGGCGAGCGGCACGCCGGTCATCTTTTACGACAATGGCTGGCCCGGGCTGCCGGTTGATCGGGTGCTGGTCGAAAACCGAGCCGCCAGCCTTCGCGCCGTCACCCACCTGCTCGATATCGGGCACACCCGCATTGCGGTGCTGACCGGCAGCATCGATGACTGGAACGGCCGCGAGCGGCTGGAAGGCTACCGCCAGGCCTTGCTTGGCCGCGGCATCGAGCCAAATCCCGACTACGTCCTCGATACCCACTGGAGCGAGGCCGAAGCCTATTCGGGCATGCTGCGGCTGCTCTCGCTCGCCGAGCCGCCCACCGCGCTCTACTGCTGCAACTACAACATGGGCATCGGCGCCTTGCGGCTCCTGCGCGAGCACGGGCTGAAGGTGCCCGACGACATCTCCCTGGTGAGCTTCGACGACGTGCCGCTGTTTCAGCTGATGGGGATCACCGCCGTCGCACAGCCGGTGGACAAGATCGCCGACACCATCGCCAGCATCACCAACTCGAGGCTCACCGAACGCGGCATGAGTCACGAGCCCCACACCATCACCCTCGATTGCAGCATCATCTTGCGGAACTCCACCCGCCGCTTGCTGACACCCGAAACTCTGGCTCACACCTGAGCCATCCTTCAGAGACCACCCATGCCGCGCTATTGCCTCGACCTCCCCACGCCCGCCGAGGGCTTCATCGACAGTTTCCTGCTCGGCAATGGCTGGCTGGGTGCGACCCTCAAAGGCGGCATCGGCACCGAGCGCTTCGACCTCAACCTCGACACCGTGTGGTCCGGCGGTCCGCTGACGCAGGAGGAGGGCGACGGTCCCGCGCACCTCGTCCCGGCGCTGCGCGAGGCCATCCGCAACCGCGACTACCTCAAGGCTGACGAACTCGGCCGCGCCCTGCAGGGTAAGCGCTTCACCCAGTCCTACCAACCGCTCGGCGCCATCGAGCTCACTTATGCCGACGCGGACGCCTCCGGCTATACGCGGCGCCTCGACCTGGCCGAGGCGGTCGCGACAACGCACTATGGCGACGTGCGGATGGAAAGCTTCGTCTCGCACCCGGACGGGGTGCTGGTGTCGGTGGCCACCGGGTCGGGTGTGTACGGGATCGACAAGGCGCGGATCGGCTTCCGCTGTCCGCACCCCCACGCCGATGTCTCGGTGTGGAAGGAAGGCGACGCGACATGGCTCGTCGCTACGGCTCGCGTGCCCGTGCACGTCCTCCCCAACTATGCCGAGGGCACCGATCCCATCCGCTACGACGCCACAGCGCCAGCGCCGGACGGAACGGTTGCCGCGGGCATGGGCTATGCCGTCGTCGCCTGCCTGCACCGCGATGGCGACGACCTGCGCCTCATTGCCTCCGCCGCTTCCGGCTTTCGCG
>DATCRS010000334.1:0-5859 GCA_036568845.1 Devosia sp.
GGCCGAAGGTCTTGGCCCGGCTGGCCACCGCCGTGCCGATTCGCCCCATGCCGACAATGCCCAGCGCCTTGCCGCGTAGGCGCCGGCCCAGCATCCAGGTCGGCGACCAGCCCGGCCAGGTGCCGTCGCGCGGCAGCACGCCGGCGCCCTCGACCAGCCGGCGGGGCAGCGCCAGCATCAGCATCATCGCCATGTCGGCGGTGTCCTCGGTGAGGACGCTCGGCGTGTTGGTGACGGTGATGCCACGCGCGTCCGCCGCATCGATGTCGATATTGTCAAAGCCGTTGCCGAATTGGGCGATGAGCTTCACCGTCTCCGGCAGCCGGCCGATAAGGTCGGCATCGAGCCGGTCGGTGATGGATGAAACCAGCACGTCGTGCCCTTCCAGCAGGGCCACGAGATCGTTGGCGGACATCGGTGCATCGTCAGGGTTGAAGCGCGCGTCGAACAGCGTCGCCATGCGCGCCTCGACCTGCGCGGGCAGGCGTCGCGTCACCACAATTCTGGGCTTACCTGCCGCCAAACTCCTGCCCTTCAGCGCCCATTAAGGTCTCTGTCATATTGATAGGAAAAATAGCCCTGCTCTGCAAAGCCATGTTTGGACGAGCCAGCCTCTTGTCGATTGCCGGACGCACCCGGCGTGCCCTCATTGTCAGCCTTGTTGCCGCCTTTAGCGGCTTTCTCGCCCTGCCCGCTCCAGCGGCCGAAGGGCCGAGCGGCCTGCCGCTGCCGCGATTCGCCACCACGCGCTCGACCCCCATCAATGTGCGGATCGGGCCGGGCACCAAATACGGCGTCGCCTGGGTCTACGTGAAGGCCGGCACACCGGTGGAAATCGTCCAGGAGTTCGACACCTGGCGCAAGGTGCGCGACGTCGATGGCTCGGAAGGCTGGATCCACCAGAACCTGCTTTCGGGCAAGCGCGCCGGCGTCGTCAAACCCGAGGCGGCCGACCAGGCCGTGCTCTGGGCCAACCGTGCGGCCGACAGCGGCGTTCGCGCCTATCTGGGCCCCGGTTATCGGGTGGATATCTCCAAATGCGACGGCGCCTGGTGCGAAGTCAGCGCCAGCTACACCCCCAACCAGGGCGGCCACGCCAGCGTCTCCGGCTACCTTCCGCAGGACGAGCTCTGGGGCGTGTATGCGAATGAGGAATTCGACTAGGCGCTTGCTTGCCTCCGCACGCGGAGGCCGGCATGAAGCGCTCGGCCGTCCCACCGTCTCTCCCACGATCATCGTCCGGGAGGGGGAGGAGGAGCGGCCCGGCCACTCTGCCACCATCCCTCCAATCCAACAGTCAGTTTGCTAATTTGCAGATTTGCTAGTTCCGCTGCTGGCGGTGCTGTTTCTTGTCGTGAGTGTGTGAAGGCGTGGCACGACACTCCACCTACCGTCACATGGCAGAAGTTCATGGCCTTCGCCCATGCACCACCAGACACTTTCACGGTCAAAACGGTGGACTTTGTCGTCAGCTTTGCGTCATCCGCAGTTCATCGAAACAGCAATCGGTTCAGACGCTTGTCAGAAATCTTTGGGAAGTTATCCCCGCGCTTCCCAGCTGCGCTAGAATCCCCCCATCGCCGCATCGAAAGCGAGATCATGACGAGTGATTGGTGCGGCGAGGCTGGGTGGGAGGTGTGTCGACAGCTTCCAGGCCAAGCCGGGAAGGTCTGGCAGGTTTAGGTAGCCTGCCGCCTTAATTTGCTGCCGCGGCAGGGCTTGTGTTCGGCTCTGTCACAAGGGGTTCGACTGGAGAAGCGCGAAGAGCGTGGTCTGGTCAGGACAAGGACCCTGCGGCGGTGGGGCATTCCGCCAAACGCCCCGGACAGTCCCGGTGAACGCCCAAAACCCCAGTCACGACGGCGGAGCAGGGCTCCAGCCGGAGGCGCGTTTCAGGCTCCGGCACTCGAACCATCGACGGGCCATGCTCCGCCGTTGTTCGCGTTCCTTGATATCCCCGGAAGCGGTGACGCCGGCCGGTGCATCGGTGTGCCCGAACCTCGTCCTTCGACAAGCTCAGGATGAGGTTCTGCGTAGGATCGTGTCTCTCAGTAGCCTCATGGTGAGCGTGTCGAACCACGAGGCGTGGCAGAGTCGGTCGCGATGAAGAACTGCTAGACTGCCCGTCGCACCCGGACCACGACGTCCACATGGGTGATGGCCGTGCCTTCGGGAGGCTCGGGGAGGTTCTGGATGACGATCGCGGACGAGGGGATGTCGATCACCCGCTGCTCGTCCTCGAGATAGAAATGGTGATGATCCGACGTGTCGGTATCGAAGTACGACCGCGACGCATCCACCGCCACTTCGCGCAGAAGCCCGGCTTCGCGGAACTGATGCAGGCTGTTGTAGATTGTGGCGAGCGACACATTGACCCGCGCGCCCAGTGCCTCGGCGTGCAGTTGCTCGGCGCTCACATGGCGGTGCTCGCCCGCAAACAGCAGTTCGGCCAGCGCGACACGCTGCCGCGTCGGACGAAGGCCAGCCATGCGCAGCACCGCCGTGAGGCAGGGCTTACGCGACGGGACTGGACGGGGTGCAAGGCTGCGTTCGGTCATGCGTATCGTTGAGGCGCCAATCGGCAACTTATAGCTTTGAGGGCCATGTGACACAAGCATTTCACCCCGCAAGCCCCTGTGACATGGGCCAAAAGGAGCGGGGACGCCGCGCTAAAGCCATATTGACCCCTATATCGGCCACCTCTACTAACGAACCACCCAACCCAGCCGAAGGTGCCTTCTATATGGCGGATCGCCAGAACGCGTACGGTTATGACGATCTTATCCTGAGCGGGAAAGGCGAGCTGTTCGGCCCCGGCTATGCGCAACTGCCGTCGCCGCCGATGCTGATGTTCGACCGGATCACGCTGATCGACGATACGGGCGGCGCCCACGGCAAGGGCCAGGTGCGCGCGTCGCTCGACGTCAATCCGGACCTCTGGTTCTTCAAGTGCCACTTCATCGGCGATCCGGTAATGCCGGGGTGCCTCGGCCTCGATGCGCTCTGGCAGATGCTCGGCTTCTTCCTTTGCTGGGGCGGTTCGCCCGGCAAGGGCCGCGCACTCGGCTGCGGCGAGGTAAAGTTTTCGGGACAGGTCACCGACGACGTTGCACTGGTCGAGTATGGTATCGATCTAAGGCGTGTGATGCGCTCCAAGCTCGCGCTCGGCATTGCCGACGGCTGGGTCAAGGCCGACGGCAAAGTAATCTACGAGGCCAAGGACCTGCGGGTCGGCCTGTTCACCGTCTGAGCGCGAACGAGCGAGAGGAGGGCTGCATGAGACGAGTCGTCGTCACCGGTATGGGCATCGTGTCCTCCATCGGCAACAATCAGGCCGAGGTGCTCGAGAGCCTGCGCAACGCCACGCCCGGCATCGTCTTTGCCGAGGAATATGCGCAACTCGGCTTCCGCTGCCAGGTGCATGGCGCGCCCAAGCTCGACCCGTTTGAAGTGCTCGACCGCCGCACCACCCGGTTCATGGGCAAGGGCGCAGCCTGGAACTACATCGCTATGCAGGAGGCGATCGCGCAGGCGGGCCTCGAGCAAAGCGACGTCCAGAACCCGCGCACCGGCATCATCATGGGCTCTGGCGGTCCCTCGACCCGGACGGTGGTCGAAGCCGCTGACATCACCCGCGAAAAGGGCCCCAAGCGCATCGGGCCGCTGGCCGTGCCCAAGGCGATGAGCTCGACCGCTTCGGCGACGCTGGCGACGCCCTTCGGCATCAAGGGCGTCAACTATACGATCAGCTCCGCCTGCGCGACCTCCAAGCACTGCATCGGCAACGCCTACGAGCTCATCCAGTGGGGCAAGCAGGACATCGTCTTCGCCGGCGGCCACGAGGATCTCGACTGGACGCTCTCGAACCTCTTCGACGCCATGGGCGCCATGTCCACGGACTTCAACGCCACGCCGGAGCGGGCCAGCCGCGCCTATGACGCCAACCGCGACGGCTTCGTCATTGCCGGCGGCGCCGGCGTCCTCGTGGTGGAAGAGCTCGAGCACGCCAGGGCCCGCGGCGCCACGATCTACGCCGAGATCGTCGGCTACGGCGCGACCTCGGACGGCTACGACATGGTCGCCCCCTCGGGCGAGGGCGCCGAGCGCTGCATGCGCATGGCCCTCGAAACGGTCAAAGGCAGGGTCGACTACGTCAACCCGCACGCCACCTCGACGCCGGTCGGCGACGCCAAGGAGATGGAAGCCATCCGCGCCGTCTTCGGCTCGGGCGACAAGGCTCCGGCCATCTCGGCGACGAAGTCGCTCACCGGCCACTCGCTCGGCGCCACCGGCGTGCATGAGTCGATCTACTGCATCCTGATGATGCAGAACCGCTTCCTCTGCGAGAGCGCTAATATCGAGACGCTCGACCCCGCGTTCGAGGATATGCCGATCCTTCGCCAGCGCCGCGACAATGTCGATGTCGGCGTCGCCCTCTCGAACTCGTTCGGCTTCGGCGGCACCAACGCCACGCTGGTGTTCCAGCACCCGGACGTTCAGTAGGCCAGTTCAGTGAAGCGGGCGGCGCGGCCGTCATAGAGCAATAGGCGGCCGACTAGCGGCTCGCCCAGCCCGGTGATGAGCTTGATGGCTTCCATCGCCATCAGCGTGCCGATGACACCGGTGACCGCCCCGAGCACCCCGACGACCTCACAGGCCGGAAGGTCGACTTCGTCGGGGTCCTGCGGATAGAGGTCGGCAAACTGCGGCCCGTCGGCCACGAACACCGTCACCTGCCCGTCGAACATCGAGACCGCACCCGAAACCAGCGGCTTCCCCACCGCCGCGCAGGCATCGGCGACGACCTTGCGGGTGGCAAAGTTGTCGGTGCCGTCGAGGACGAGATCGTAGTCGGCCACCAGCGCGGCGTTCTCGGCGCTGAGCCGCAGCACATGCGGCACGATCTCGACGAAGGGATTGAGGCCGGAAACGAACGTTCGCGCCGACTCGACTTTCGTGGCGCCGGTGGCAGCGCTGGTGTGGATGATCTGGCGCTGCAGGTTGGAGAGGCTGACGACATCGTCATCCACCACGCCGATCGTCCCGACCCCCCCCGCGGCGAGATACGCGATCGCCGGCGAGCCCAGTCCGCCGGCGCCGATCACCAGCACCCTCGCCGCCTTCAGCCGCTGCTGCCCTTCGCCGCCGATGCCCTTGAGGACCAGATGGCGGGCATAACGTCGGGTCTCGTCGGGCGTCAGCACGCTCATCGATCGATCGGCATGACCATGAATCGCCGGTCCACGCCTTCGAAGCCGAAGGGATAGGTCGCAACGATGGCGACACGCCGGCTTTCGAACCCGGGCAGGTACAGGTCCTCATAGGGCTGCACCACCGCATAGATCGTGTAGTCCAGCGTGCAACCCCGCGATGCCGGCAGCAGGTCGCCGTCCTCGTGAAGCCGCCGTACGCCGTGAGCGTCCTGATAGTCGAGCAGGAACCCCGAAGGGTTCATCTCCCGGCAATAGTCCTCCTTGCTGCCGATGCCGCGCAGCGACAGGATGAGGCTGAAATCATCCGCTTGCACTTGGCCCGGTCCACAGCAGGCAGGGGTTGACCAGCTGAGCCGCTTGCCGCTCGAGCCCGCCGCCCCGTCCCCGATCAGCGCCAGCGTTTGAACAGGGGCGCCGATGCCCAGCCTGCCGAGCGCGACCTTGGCTTTCTCGGCGGCAGCAGCGCGGATATCGGCGAGCGGCGTGTCCTCGTCTTCCGCCTGAACTTCGAATGGCGATCCGGCGGCCCATTTGTCGTCGACGAGGTCGACGATGACGATGGACGAAAAGGCAAACCCGGAGCCGTCCTGGACACCGAACTGCTCGAAGGCGAAATAGCGTCCCTCGGCGGAGTAGCCCAGCATGT